>NZ_JBEOXU010000159.1:0-13038 GCF_040296725.1 Streptomyces sp. NPDC002044 | reverse complement strand
CGCCGGTGTCCCGCCGGGCGGGCCGGGCGGGCGGGGGCGTGGGGCGGCCCCGGCCTCCCTGGGGGGTGGGGGGCCGGGGCCGGTGGTGCGGCGGGGGTCAGGTGATGGAGACGCCGCTGTCGATGCTGATGACCTGGCCGGTCATGCAGTCCTGGTCGAGGAAGAGGCCGGCGCTGCGGGCGACTTCCTCGACGGTGACGAAGCGGGGGATGGGGGCCTTGTCCTCCATGCCCTCGATCACCCGGTCCGGGAGGGTGTTCGTCATGCCGGTGATCATGAAGCCGGGTGACAGGGCGTTCACCGTCACCCCGCGCCGGCCGCATTCCGCGGCGAGGGTGCGGGTGAAGCCGATGAGGCCCGCCTTGGACGCCGAGTAGGCGGTCTGGCCGGCGGTGGCGATGATGCCGGAGGGCGACACGATGTTGATCACCCGGCCCCAGCGCTGGCGCAGCATGTAGGGCACCGAGACGCGGGCGGTGTGGAACGAGCCGATGAGGTTGGTCTGGATGACCTGGGCCCAGTCGGCGGGGTTCTGCATCGCCATGAGGCTGTCCTTGCGGATGGCCCCGTTGTTGACGAGGACGTCCACCGGGCCGAGTTCGGCGGAGATCTGCTCGTAGAGGGCCTGGGTGGCCTCCCACGAGCCGACGTCGCCGGTGACCAGCACCGAGGGGTTGGACAGTTTCTCCCGGACGGCCTCGGCGGCCTCCTTGGAGCTGTTGTAGTGGACGGCGACCCGGCAGCCCAGCGCGTCCAGTTCCAGGGCCAGGGCCTGGCCGAGGCCGCCCGAGGCGCCGGTGACCAGGGCCACCGGGGCGTCCGGGCGCCGGCCCGTGCTCTTCTTGCTCATGCGGCGACACCGCCCCATTCCATCAGGATCGAACCCCAGGTCATGCCGGCTCCGAAGCCGGCCAGCAGGACCTTGTCGCCGGCCTTGATGCGGCCCTCTTCGAGGGCCTCGGTCAGCGCGATGGGGATCGACGCCGAGGCCGTGTTGCCGTACTTCTGGAGGTTGGTGATCAGAGCCTCCTGCCGCAGCCCGGTGTGCGAGAGGATCGAGTTGATGATCCGGATGTTCGCCTGGTGGGGTACGACGTGGTCGATGTCGGCCGCGTCGACCTTGGCGCTCTCCAGCGTCTCGCGGACGGTGCGCACGGTGTAGCGGACGGCGTTGAGGTAGATCTCATTGCCGTTGATCTGCGCGTAGTGCAGGCCCGCGTCCAGGGTCTCCTGGGTGGTGGGCATCCGGCTGCCGCCGGCGAGGACCTTCAGGGAGCCGGTGCAGGCGCCGTCGGCGCCCAGGTTCCACGCCTTGACGCGGTTCTCGGGGCCGGGCTGCAGGACGACCGCGCCCGCGCCGTCGCCGACGAGGATCGACAGGTCCCGGTCGGCCGGGTTGGCCGTCAGGGTGTGGGTGTCGGAGCCGATGAGCAGGATCGGGCGGGGGTCGATGGCGATGAGGGCCATCGCGGACACCAGCCCGTAGACGAATCCCGCGCACTCGGAGTTGACGTCGTGCGCGCTCCCGGAGATGCCCAGTTCGTGGTGGACGAACGCGGACGTCGCCGGGGACGGCTGCTCGGGAGTGGCGGTCGCCACGATGAGGTGGGCGATGTCGGCGCCGGTCAGGCCCGCTTTGTCCAGCGCGCGCCGGCCGGCCTCGACGGCCAGGGAGGCGGTGGTCTGCCCCGGGTTGACCGCCCGCCGCTCGCGGATGCCGCAGCGGCTGACGACCCAGTGCTCGTCGACGCCGAAACGCGTCGCGAGCTCGGCACTGGTGACGACGCGTTCGGGTACGGACATGCCCCACCCGGTGATGTCGAAGCCGGTCACGTCACCCCTCGCTACGCCTGAGCCGGGACGAGGTCGACGATCTTCGCGTACACGTCGCGCAGGGTCGTCGTGTCGTCGAGGTCGGCGAAGAGGGACTCGTCGGCCGGGATGTGCGGGTACTGGTTCTGGAATCCGTACAGCCACTCCATCAGGTCAAGCGAGTCGACGTCCGCGATGTGCTGGAGCGGGGCGTCGGGGCTGACCTCCGCGGCACCCGAAACGGCCTCGAGCTGGCTCGCCAGTTCTTCGATGGTGGGCAGCGACATGGGGTCGGTCCTCTCTCGGCAATGCAACTCGGCAGTGCGTGTCTGGTTTCGATAGCGATGAAATATCCGCCCCCGCAAGGAAGGCGCAACACGGCCTGCTGTCTTGAATGCGGCCCGTCTTGCGCGGGCCTTGCGGGGCATCGGGTTTCCTCGGACGCGAATTAGGAAATACGGCCCGCCGGACACGCAGGAAAGAGGATCAGGATGACAACGGTCGCCCCCAAGTCGGTGGACCCCGAGGTCGATGCGATCAGGCACCACTACGAGGTCAGCAACGATTTCTACCGGCTCCTGCTGGGCCCCTCGATGATGTACTCCGGCGGTTACTGGGAGGCCGGCGAGGACCTCAACGCCGCGCTCGACGAGGCTCAGTACCGCAAGCTCGACAAGTTCGCCGAGCTCGCAGGCGTCAGCCCGGCCACCGGGCGTGTCCTGGACATCGGCTGCGGCTGGGGCACGATGCTCCACCGTCTGACCACCGTGCACGGTGCGGGGCAGGCCGTGGGCCTGACCCTGTCGCGGACCCAGGAGGCGTTCATCGCCGGCCTGGACAACCCGCGGATCACCACGCTGGTGCAGAGCTGGGCGGACTACAAGGTCGCCGACGACAGCGAGAAGTACGACGCGGCGTTCTGCATCAACGCGCTGGAGCACTTCGTGTCCTCCAACCTGCCGCCGAAGGAGCGCACCAAGCGCTACCGGTTCTTCTTCCAGCAGGTCGCCAACGCCCTCAACCCGGGTGCGAAGTTCGTGCTGCACACGATGACGGCCGAGGCGCTGCCGATGACGCGGGCGCTGCTGGACGACCTGAAGTTCCTGCAGCGTTCGGAGTTCGAGGGCTGCCACATCCCGCACCTGAGCGAGCTGAGCGCGGCGGCGGAGGGCCTCTTCGAGATCGACGAGGTCGTCAACGAGCGCGAGTCGTTCGCGATGGCGTGCCGGGCGTGGCTGGTGCTGCTGGCCGAGCGCCGGGACGAGGCCGTGGCCCTGGAGGGCGAGGAGGTCGTCTCGCGGTTCGAGCGCTACCTGGACATCTTCGCGTACACGCTCGAGGACAAGTTCTTCAACAACTTCCGCGTCACCATCACGCGCCGCTAAGGAGCCAGACGTGACGAGCATTCTCGAGCCGGCCAAGGACGGCGGGGCACGTACGGGCACCGAGCCGGCTCCCGGCGGCCGCGGCCCGACCCGGCACCTGCGGGTCGCGGTCATCGGCACCGGGTTCTCGGGCCTGGGCACCGCCATCCGGCTGCTGCAGTCGGGCATCGACGACTTCCTGGTGTTCGAGCGGGCCGACGAGGTCGGCGGCACCTGGCGCGACAACAGCTATCCGGGTTGTGCGTGCGACGTCATGTCCCACCTCTACTCGTTCTCCTTCGCCCGCAACCCGGAGTGGAAGTCGACGTTCGCCTCGCGCGATGAGCTGTACGCCTATCTGCGGGACACCGCCGACCGCTTCGGGGTGCGCCCGCACATCCGGTTCGGTCACGAGCTGGAGGCCGCCCGCTGGGACGAGGGCGAGCGGCACTGGATCATCGAGACCTCCCAGGGCCGCTACACGGCCCAGTTCCTGGTCACCGGGACCGGATACCTCAGTGAGGCGGCGGTTCCGGACATCAAGGGGCTGGACGGCTTCGAGGGCACGGTGTTCCACTCCTCGAACTGGGACCACGACCACGATCTGGCCGGCCGGCGCGTCGCCGTCATCGGTACGGGTGCCTCGGCGATCCAGTTCGTGCCGAAGATCCAGCCCGAGGTCGGGCAGCTGGACCTCTACCAGCGCACTCCCCCGTGGATCGGGCCCAAGCCCGACAAGGCCAACAGCGAGCTGCACACCAGGATGCTCCGTTCGCTGCCCGGCTACCAGCGGTTCCGGCGGGGCTTCAACCAGTGGGGCCGGGAGGTCCTGGCGTTCTTCTGGAAGCGGCCCAAGCTCGCCGAGAAGGTCCAGAAGATGGCGAGCGACCATCTGAAGAAGTCGGTGCCGGACGAGGCGCTGCGGGCCAGGCTGACGCCCGACTACCTGGTGGCGTGCAAGCGGCTGCTGTTCTCCAACACCTGGTATCCGGCGATCCAGCAGCCCAACGTGGAGATCGTCAGCGAGGGCATCGCGGAGGTCCGCGCGAAGTCGATCGTCGGGTCGGACGGTGTGGAGCGCGAGGTCGACACGATCATCCTGGGGACGGGCTTCCTGGCCACCGACCGGCCTGTGGCCCGCCGGATCTGGGGGCGGGAAGGGGTGCGGCTGCGCGACGCGTGGAAGGACGGCATGTCCGCGCACCGGGGGACCACGATCGCCGGTTTCCCCAACCTGTTCATGCTGCTGGGCCCGAACACGGCGCTGGGTCACTCCTCGCAGACCGTGATGATCGAGGCGCAGGTCCAGTACGTCGTGGACTCGCTGAAGCAGGCCGAGAAGCGGGGCCTGGCCAGCATCGAGGTGCGCCGGGAGGCGCAGGACGCCTACAACCGCAAGCTCGACGGGCATCTGGAGGGCACGGTCTGGATGTCGGGCGGCTGCAAGAGCTGGTACCTCGACGCGAACGGCCGCAACACGTCGATCTTCCCGACGTACACCTGGCGCTTCCGCCGCGGCACCAAGCGCCTGGACCTGAGCGAGTACCAGCTCGCTTCCCGGGTGCGCAGCACCAAGCCGGTACCTCACCAGTAGGAGACGCACGCAGATGAGCAGCACCCCTAGAACCGACGTCGGCGCGAGCGCCGAGCCCTCCCGCCGCCGGGTCCTCGGCGGTATGGCGGCGACGGCCGTGGCCGTCGTCGGCTGGAACGTGGTGGACCAGACGTGGGCGACCGCCGCGGAGGCGGCGGGCAACCCCAACGTGGTTCCGGTGCCGGGCCTGACCGGCACCCTGGAGACGACGCCGGCGACGGTGGACGCCTTCGCCAACGACTTCGGTCACCTCTTCGACGGTGCGCCGAGCAAGCCGTGGGCGGTGCTGCGCCCCGGTGGTGTCGAGGACATCGTGACGATCGTCAACTACGCCCGGGCCAACGGCATCAAGGTCGCCGTCAACGGTCAGGGCGGTACGGGTGACGACATCGAGTCGCACTCGGTGTACGGGCAGGCGCGGGTGCCGGGCGGCATCTCCATCGATGCCAAGGGCATGTCGCGGATCGTGTCCATCGGCGGTGACCACGCGGTGGTCGAGGCCGGGGTGACGTGGGGTCAGCTGACGGACGCCACGCTGCAGGTGGGCAAGACCCCGCCGGCGCTGCCCGACTACCTGTACATCTCGGTGGGCGGGACGATCAGCATCGGCGGGATCGGCGGGACCGTGCAGCGCTACGGTCTGCTGTGCGACACGGTGCAGTCGATCGACATCGTGACGGGTGACGGCAGGCTGGTGACGGCGACGGCGTCGGTGCGTGCGGACCTGTTCAACGCGGCGCTGTCGGGCGGCGGTCAGGTCGGGATCATCGTGCGGGCCAAGGTGAAGCTGATTCCGGCGCCGCAGCGGGCCGTCATCTTCAGCCTGTACTACAACACGGTGGAGCAGTACCTGATCGACTCCGAGCGGGTGCTGGCCGACGGCCGGTTCGAGGTCCACGCGGGTGAGATGCAGCGGACTCCGGACAACTCGGGCTGGCGGTACAAGCTGGAGGTCGGGGCGACGTACAACACGACGCCGCCGAACCGGACGCGGCTGCTGTGCGACCTGAAGGACGTGCGGTCGGAGGCGGTCATCGAGGACGTGACGTACCGGGCCTACATGTTCCGGCTCGACGCGTACGAGGCGTACCTGAAGGAGGGCGGCCACTGGTACACGCCCAAGCCGTGGCTGAGCATGTTCCTGCCGGCGTCGAAGACGAAGGCGTTCATGAAGCGGGTGGAGCAGGAGCTGGACGCGAGTTCGCTGGGCGGCGGGTTCCTGCTGTTCTACCCGTTCTTCTCCTCGAAGATCAAGCGGCCGCTGGCGGTGATGCCGAACGAGTCGGTGGTCTACCTGTTCGACCTGCTGCGGTTCCCGAACCCGGGTGAGCCCAACATCCAGGGCATGATCGACCAGAACCGGCGGCTGTACGACATCGCGGTGGGTCTGGGCGCGAAGCGCTACCTGGTGGGTTCGATCCCGATGTCGGGTGCGGACTGGAAGAAGCACTTCGGCACCCGGTGGAGCGGGTTCGTCAACGCCAAGCGGAAGTACGACCCGAACAGCATGTTCACGCCGGGCCAGGGTTTCTTCGCCTGACGGCGGCGGGCGGCGCCTGAGGGCGCCGTGTGGTCCCGGCGGCGGGGGCGGGGTGAGGCATCCCCGTCCCCGCCGCCTCCTTTTTTGTCCCGTACCGAGTGGAGGCCTGGAGATGACGACGTACGACCTGATCGACGAGGCGGTGATCGACGCCCCGGCGGATGACGTCTGGGCGGCGCTCGTCGCGGAGTTCCGCGGCGCGAAGCAGTGGTGGGTGCCGCACAACACGTTCACGTCGGTGTCCGGTGCCCCGGACGCGGTGGGCGGCGAGGTCGGTGTGACGGTGCACACCAAGGGGTCCGACAAGGGGGGTCTGAAGCTGCGCTTCACCTCGCGGACGGTGGCGGTGGAGCCGGGCCGGCGTCTGGACATCGAGTACGTGTCGGGTGTCTTCCGCGGTCCGAGCAGTTTCGTGCTGGATCCGCTTCCGGGCGGCCGGACGCGGATCGCGATGCACTTCACGGGCCGTGCCCACGGCTGGCTGAAGGTGCTGGCGAAGGTCGCGGACCTGGGCGCGGAGCATTCCAAGGGCACGCTGGCGGCGTTCGAGTCGCTGAACCGGCAGTTGTCGGGGGTGCCGCGGTGAGTACGGCTTCGGAGGTCACGCACGAGGTGACGGTCCGTACGGACGACGGTGCGGAGCTGGCGGTGACGGTCCTGGCGCCGCTGGCGGGGGCGGTGGCGGCCGGTGACGTGGTGCTGGTGCACGGCTGGGCGCATTCGCGCCGGGCCTGGGGGACGGTCGCGGACCGGCTGATCCGGGCCGGGCACCGGGTGGTGCTGTACGACCAGCGCGGCCACGGTGCCTCGACGCTGGGCCGTACGCCGGTGTCGGTGGAGCGGCTGGGCGCGGATCTGGCGTCGGTGCTGGGCGAGACGGGTGCGCGGGAGGCGGTGGTCGTGGGGCATTCGGGCGGCGGGTTCGCCGCCCTGGCGTACGCGGCGACGTCGCCGTCGGCGGGCCGGCTGCGCGGGCTGGTGCTGCTGGGGACGGCGGCGCACGGTCAGGACACGCCGGAGAGCGAGGTGAAGATGATGGGCAGCCCGCTGTTCTCGTGGGCGCTGCGCCGGCGGTGGCTGGGCGGGAAGCTGCTGGGGTCCACGATGGGCAAGGGCGTGGATCCGGTGGTGCGGGAGGTGAACCGGCAGCTGTTCGCGGCGACCGTGCCGCGGGTGCGGGCGGACTTCTTCCGCTGTACGCGGGGCTGGGACGTGCGCGAGGCGCTGAAGTCGGTGGGTGTCGCGGCGGTGGTGCTGCACGGTGAGGGCGACAAGGTGATCGGTGTCGAGCTGGCCGAGGCGCTGGCGCGGGTGCTGCCGGGCGCGCGGTTCGAGCGGGTTCCCGGTGCGGGGCACATGCTGCCGCTGGAGCGTCCGCTGGTGGCGGTCGCGGCGGTGGCGGAGCTCGCCTCGCGATGATCGAGGAACTCCTCCCCCCGGGCGTCACGTCGTCGGAGGCTTTCGACGACGCGGCGCCCGCTGTGCTGTTCGCGGCGGAGGCGGCCGTGATGGAGGGCCGCCGGGAGGGCCGGCGGCGGCAGTTCGCGACGGCGCGGGCGTGTGCCCGGCGGTGTCTGGCGCAGCTGCGGCGCCGTCCGGTGGCGATGCTGCCGGGGGCGGGCGGTGCGCCCGGCTGGCCGGCGGGGGTGGTGGGCAGCATCACGCACTGCGAGGGCTACCGGGCGGCGGTGGCGGCGCCGGCGTCGGTGGCGGCGGCGGTGGGCATCGACGCGGAGCCGGCGGGGCCGCTGCCGGCCGGGGTGCTGGGGCTGATCGCGTCGCAGGCGGAGCGGGCGCATCTGGCGGCGCTGGCCGCGGCGGATCCCTCGCTGCCGTGGGAGCGGGTGTTCTTCTCCGCGAAGGAGGCCGCGTACAAGGCGTGGTATCCGGCGACGGGGATCTGGCTGGGGTTCCGTGACGCCTCGCTGGCCCTGTCCCCCGCGGGCACGTTCGCGGTCACGATGCGGCCGCCGGTGGCGTCGCCGGTGGACCCGGTGTACGAGGGCCGCTGGCGGGCGGGCGGGGGGCTGGTGCTGACGGCGGTGGTCCGCCCGCCGGGCCGGTGACCCGCGCGGGGGCCGGGGCCGGTGGACGGCGACGGCCCCGGGCGCGGGGGCGGACCCGGGGGGCGGGGCGGGCGGGTTCAGGGGGTGGGCAGGACGACGGTGCGGGGGGTGCGGGGGGCTTCCTGCGGGGTGTCGGGGCCGGTGCCGGTGCGGAACTCCTGGGGGCTGACGCCGCGGACGCGTTTGAAGGCGGTGGAGAGGGCGAAGGCGGAGCTGTAGCCGACGCGCCGGGCGACGGTGGCGACGGTGGCGTCGGGTTCGCGCAGCAGGTCGGCGGCGAGGGCGAGGCGCCAGCCGGTGAGGTAGGCGACCGGGGGTTCGCCGACGATGTCGGTGAAGCGGCGGGCCATGGAGGCGCGGGAGACGCCGACTTTCAGGGCGAGTTCGGCGACGGTCCAGCCGTGGGCGGGGTTCTCGTGGAGGAGGCGCAGGGCGGGGCCGACGACGGGGTCGCCCTGGGCGCGGTACCAGGAGGGGGCGCCGCTGGCGGGGGCGGCGAGCCAGGTCCGCAGGACGCCGATGAGGAGCAGGTCCAGGAGGCGGTCCAGGACGATCTCCTGGCCGGGTTCGTCTTTGGAGATCTCCGAGGTGAGCAGGGTGACCAGGGTGTTGTCGGCGGCTTCGGCGGGGCGTACCAGCAGGGAGGGTAGGGCGCTGAGGAGGCGGCGGCCGATCTCGCTGGGTGCCTGGTAGGTGCCGCTGAGCATGACGGCGGAGCCGGCGTCCTGGAAGGTGTCGCCCCAGGTGCGGACGCCCAGTGCCATGGTGTCGGTGACGTCCTGGCCTTCCTCGGTGCTGCAGCGCTGTTCGGGGCCCACGGTGATCTGGACGGGGGTGGTGGGGGTGTCGGCGACGGTGTAGGGGGCGGGGCCGCGTACGACGGCGACGTCTCCGGGGCGGATGGGGACGGGGTCGCCGTGGTCGGGGATGAGCCAGGCGTCGCCGTGGACCATGGTGACCACCGAGAGCGGGGCCCGGTCTTCGACGCGCAGGGACCAGGGCGGGTTGAAGACGGATTTGAGGAGGAAGGCGCCCCGGGCTTTGGGGCCTTCGAGGAGGCCGGTCAGCGTGTCCATGCGTACATCCTCTCCAGGAACACGGCGAAGCGCCCGCTCTCCCGCGGGGGACGGAGAATAGAGAGCGGGCGCCGTTCACGGGGGTGGTGCGGGTGGTGCCGGGTGGCCGGGGCGGCGTGGGGGGCGCCGGTGTGCGGCCGGGGCGGGGCCGGTTACGCCGATCCGCGGCCGTGGAGGGTCAGGGCCCGGCCGAGTGCGGCCAGGGCCGCGGTGCAGGCGGCGGTGCGGATGAGGTTGCCGGCCGTCCAGCGTCCGCCGAAGCGGGTGCGGGCGGCGGTGGCGTCGGCGCCGGCCCGGGCGAGCTGGTGGTTGAGGGGGATGTTGACGGCGGCGGTCACGGCCAGGGAGAGGCCGTAGAGGGCGAACGCGGCCCAGCCCCAGCGGGCGGCGTCGGGGCGGCCGCCGCGCTGCTGCTGGACGGCGGCGAGGCCGGTGGCGAGGAACGCGCCGAGGAACAGCAGGCCGAACAGGCCGTTGTCGATGGCTTCGTTGATGTTGCGCATGGCGGTGACGTAGGTGTGGTCGTCGCCGCGGCCCAGGCCCGGCATCACGGAGATGTCGAAGGCGAAGTAGAGACCCGCCATCAGGCCGGTGCCGACCGTGGCCGCCACCAGGGTGACGGACTGGGTGGTCGTGGCTGTCACTTGGTGAGTCCCTTCAGGGTGCGCTCGTAGCGCCGGGCCAGCAGTGTCGCGCCGATGAGGCGGACGGGCGGCGGGATGGTGGCGCTGACGTGCGCGACGGACCGGCGCGGTGCGCCGTCGAACATCCAGGGCTGCAGGTGGGTCATCACGCGCATCGGGGCGCTGGCGACGACTTTGCGTTCCTCGGCGAGGTAGGCGTGTTCGCCGAGGCGTTCGAAGACGGGGAAGATGATCCGTTCTTCGTCGCGGAGGTGGTCGCGGAGCACCGACTCGAAGGTGTGGGAGGCGCGGACCAGGCCGTCGCCGCGGCGGGCGATGGCGGTGGAGACGGCGTCCATGGCGGCGTCGAGTTCCTCGTGGTCCTCGTGGAGTTCGCGGGCCTGGGCGTCGAAGTCGGGGTCCTTGCGGCGCAGTCCCGGCCACAGGACGTCGTCCTCGCTGGTGTGGTGCCACTCGATGGTCTCGCGCAGGCGCTGCCACCAGGGGGTGCCCGCCGTGTTCCACTGGGGGGCGGCGGTGCGCAGCCGGGCCGCGTCGCGCCGCATCGCGATGTGCATGAGGGCGAAGCCGTGGAAGTACGGTGGGAGTGTTTCCAGGCCGTGTTCGCTGGAGAACGACTTGGGTGCGGGCATGGCAGCCTCCTGCCGGTCGGTCGTGCGCGGTGCGCGTGTGCGTCCCCCGGGGTGTCCGAGCACCGGGCGGCGGCCGTACCAGAGTCGCCGCCCGGTCAGGGAGTGACGGGGGTGCTGCCGGCGGTGCCGGCGGTGTGGTGGTCAGACGTTCCAGACTCCCGCGGCGGCCGCGTCGCGGGCGAAGTCGGCGAAGTCCTTGGGCTTGCGGCCCAGGGCCTCTTCCACGCCGTGGACCAGGTGCGCGTTGCGGCCGTCGAGGATCATGGTGAACAGGTCGGCGAACTCCTCGGGGAGGTCGTTCTCGCGCAGGACGGCGCGGTACTCCTCATTGGTGACGGAGATGTACTTGATGTCGCGGCCGGTGGCCTTGGACAGTTCGGCGGCGACATCGGTGTAGCTGAGGAGGCGGGGGCCGGACAGTTCGTAGGTCTTGCCGATGTGCTTGTCGTCGGTGAGGGAGGCGACGACGACGTCGGCGATGTCGTCGGCGTCGACGAAGGCCTCCACGGCGTCCCCGGTGGGCAGGGCGATCTCGCCGGCGAGGACGGGCTCGAGGAAGAAGCTCTCGGAGAAGTTCTGGTTGAACCAGCTGGAGCGGACGATGGTCCAGTCGGCGCCGGACGCCTTCAGGTTGTCCTCGCTGACCTCGGCGGCCTCCTCGCCGCGGCCCGAGAGCAGGACCAGGCGGCGGGCGCCCTTGGCGACGGCGGCCTGGGAGAACGCGCCGACCTGCTCGGCGGCGCCGGGGAAGGCGAGGTCGGGGTAGTAGGTGACGTAGACGCGGTCGACGCCTTCGAGTGCGGCGTCCCAGGTGGCGGGCTCGTGCCAGTCGAAGGCGGGCTCGCCGGTGCGGGAGCCGATACGGACCTGGCGGCCCTGGGCGGTGAGCTTCTCGGCGACGCGGCGGCCGGTCTTGCCGTGACCGCCGATAACGAGGGTGATCTGCGTGTTCTGAGTCATGAGTACAGTCAAGTCCAGTCTCGTGAGACGGGCCATAGCCACAAAGCTCAGTTCCATGTGCGTGCGTCTACGAGTGGTCTCTCGGAGCGCGACGGGGAGAGTGTGGCTTCGGCATGAGCCAGGGAATCGTAGGCATGCCCCGCGGGGTCGGGCCATAGCCTTCCGAGTCGTCCTCGACTCTTCGTGGAGCGGCCTTCGAGCGGGTCTTGAGCGGGTGCCGAGCGGTCCTGTACGGCGAGACTTGAGCGGTTCTCCGGCGGGGCGCGGCACGATCGGCGCCGGAGTACCGATCCTCTCGCTGGAGGCCGTATGAACGCCACTCCGGACCATCCGGAGCTCGACCAGTTGTCTGCCGACCTGGCCGGTCTGCTCGGAGGGATCGGGCTCGACCCGGCCGACGGGTGGCCGGTGCGCCGGCACCGCATCGACATCCGCTTCGCGGCTTCGGCCGCGCGTCATCCGGGCCGGGTCGCCGCCCGGGACGCGGAGGGACAGGCGACCTATCTGGAACTGGAGTGGCTCGCGGACGACATCGCGCGGCGGCTGTCGGGGCGCAGTGGTCCGGGCGGGGCGGTCGCGGTGCGGGTGCTGCGCTCGTGTGAGGCGGCGGCGGCCGTGGTGGGGGTGCTGCGGGCGGGTGCGGCGGTGCTGCCGCTGGAGCCCGGGCACAACGCGGGCCTGCAGGAGTTCTTGATGCGTGACGCGGGGGCCGGGATGGTCGTCTCGGACAGCGGGCTGCTGCGGGATGAGATCCCGGTGGCCAAGGCGGGCCGGTTCGTCATCGCGGTACGGCCGCAGGCGGCGGTGCGCCGGGAGTTCGCGCCGCAGGCGGCGTTCCTGGCGCTCCCGCGGGGCGGCGCGGCGGGGCGGGCGGCGGCCGTGCGGCCGGTGACGCATCTGGACGTGCTGTCGTGGGTGGACGGCTGTGTGCCGGTGCTGGAGGTGGGGCCGCAGGACGTGTGGTCCTGCTTCCACTCGCTGAGCCTGGATCTGGGCATGCGGGAGATGTGGGGTCCGCTGCTGTCGGGCGGGTGCGCGGTGATGGTGGACCGGGACACGGCCGGTGACGCGGGCGGGTTCGCCCGGCTGCTGGCGGAGCAGCGGGTGACGGTGCTGACGCAGCTGCCGTCGGCGTTCGCGCGGCTGACGGCGGCGGGCCGGCCGGGGAGCCTGCCGGCGCTGCGGCACGTCCTGCTGGCGGACGAGCCGGTGGACGCGCGGGTGGTGGACGGCTGGCGGTCCGCGGGGATCGCCCCGCGGGGGGCGAGGACGTGTGGAACGACCTCTCCCGGAGCATCGCGAACTGGGTCTCCCGCTACGAGGAGTGACCGCCGGGTCAATCACTCCACC
>NZ_JBEOXU010000158.1:0-13109 GCF_040296725.1 Streptomyces sp. NPDC002044 | reverse complement strand
GACGGCCTCGGCGAGCGCGTCCTCCGAGGCGCCCCCGGCCCCGTCGGCCTCGCCGTCCGCGCCGGTGTCCGGGTCCGCCACGGCCCCGCCGGCCGGCTCCTCGCCGGGCCCCTCCCGTACGAGTACCCGTACGGGCACCGGATCCGGTTCCGGCACCGGCGGCGCCGGCGGGACGCCTTCCAAGCCTCCGCGGACGTCCGCGGCGCCCGCGCCGGCCCGCGTGCCCGGCCCCGGCTACGACGGTTCGGCCGACGCCCAGAAGCAGATCGAGGCGGCCCTGCGCGCGGCCAAGGCCGACGGACGGATGGTCCTGCTCGACTTCGGCGCGAACTGGTGCGGCAACTGCAAGGCCGCCGACAAGGTGTTCGCCCAGCCGCAGACCTCGGCCCTGCTCGGGGCCTCGTACCACCTCGTCAAGGTCGACATCGGCGGTGACAACTCCGCCAATTCGGCGCTCCTGCGCAAGTACAGCCCTTCGGGCGGGACGTACACGATGCCCGTCCTGGTGGTCGTTTCGCCGTCCGGCACTCCGCGCACCGACACGCACGTCACGGGCAATCCGCCCCTGACAGCGGAGGGCATCGGCTCCTTCCTGCGCAAGTGGGCGCCGTGAGCACGCCGTTCACCGCCGCGCCCGTGGGCGGTCCGATACGCGACGCACGAACAGAGGCATGCGGATGAACGTTTCCACCCGGGTAAGGCGCTCCCGCAAGGCCCGCGTCGCGGCCGCCCTCGTCCCCCTGGCCGCCCTCGTGGCCTGCGGCGGGGAGCCCGCCGGGGCGTCCGGCGGACCCGCGCCCACGACGCGCTTCTCCGAGAACGGCGTCACCGTCACGCTCTCGGTCTCCGACTGGAACGCGTCGAAGGGGACCCTCACCGCGGTCTTCACGCCCGAATCCAGGGGGTTCCACCTCTACAGCACCGATCTGCCGCCCACCGGCATCGAGGGCGTGGGCCGGCCCACCACGGTGTCCGTCACCGGCGCCCTCGGAGCTGAGGGCCGCCTGCGGGCCGCCGCGGAGGTGCGGTCGATCGAGGTGCCCGGGGTCGACGCCCCGGTCCCCGTCTATCCGGACGGCCCGGTCACCACGACGCTGGCCGTCCGCGCCTCGGGCAACGGCGAGGCGACCGTCCTGCTCGGCTACGCGAGCTGCAGTACGCGGGACGGCTGCACCATCCCGGTGTCCGACCGCCCCGTGCGCCTGCGCGTCACCGACGGCGGCCCGACGTTCGCCGCCTCCTGAAGGGTGGCCCCTCCCGACGAGCCCCTTAAGGTGTCCGCATGCCGAGCGTCCTGGTCGTGGAAGACGACCCCAGCATCCGCCAGTCCCTGATCGAGGTCCTGACGGAACACGGGTATGCCGTGCGCAGCGCGGGCGACGGCTTCGGTGCGCTGCGCGAGGTCACGCAGTCGTCCGTCGACGCCGTGATCCTCGACCTGGGGCTGCCCGACCTCGACGGCGGGGACGCCCTGCGCATGATCCGCGGGATCTCCTCCGTACCCGTACTGGTGGCCACCGCCCGCGACGACGAGGCGGAGATCATCGCCCTCCTGAACGCGGGCGCCGACGACTACCTGGTCAAACCCTTCTCCGGAGGCCAGCTCCTCGCCCGTCTCTCCGCCGTCCTGCGGCGCACCGGCAGCCTGCCGCCCGCCGGCGCCGGAGCGGCCGGGGCGGCGGCGGCCGCCGAGCCGGCGCGTTCCACCACGGTGGGCGACCTGTCGGTGGACCCGGGAGCGCGGACCGCGCACCTGGCCGGGCGGGAGCTGCGGCTCACCCGCCGGGAGTTCGACCTGCTGGCGTTCCTCGCCCGGCACACCGGCCAGGTCGTCTCCAAGCGGCGTCTGCTGACCGAGGTCTGGCGCGAGCCGTACGTGGACGACCAGACGGTCGACGTGCACCTGTCCTCCCTGCGCCGCAAGCTCGGGGAACGCGCGGCGGCCCCGCGCTACCTGCTGACCGTGCGCGGCGTCGGCATCAAGCTGGTGGCTCCGCGGTGAGACGCTCACTGGCCGGAGTGGCCCTCGCGGTGACCTCCATGGTCGCCCTCTCCTTCCTCATACCGCTGGCCGCTCTGGTGATGTCGCTGGTCAAGGAGCAGGGCGTCACAGCCGCCGAACAGCGTGCCGCCGCCTTGGCGCCGGTGCTCACCCTGACGACCGATCCGGCCGCCCTGCGGGAGTCCGCGGCGAGCCTGGACGCGTCCGAGCACCTGGTGGTGCACCTGCCGGGATCGGGGGCCCTGGGCAGCTCCAAGGCGCCGGCCGCCCTGCTCGAGCGGGCGCAGCGGGGACGGGAGGCGATCTCGCAGGAGATCCCGGACGGCTGGATCTGCCTCCAGCCGGTGGTGCTGCCGGGCGACGAGGTCGCCGTCATCGAGAACTTCGTCCCCGAGGCGGACCTGACCCGCGGGGTGAAGGAGTCGTGGGCGGTGATGCTCTTCCTCGCCGTGGGGCTGATCGCCGGCTCCGTCCTGGTCGCCGACCGGCTCGGCGCGAAGGTCGTCCGCTCCTCGAAGAGGCTCGCGCAGGCGTCGCACGCGCTCGGCCAGGGCGACCTGGACACCCGCGTGGACCCCATGGGCCCCAGGGAGCTGCGGGACGCGGGCGTCGCCTTCAACGCGATGGCCCACCGGATGAACGAACTGCTCGCCGTCGAACGCGAACTCGTCGCCGACCTCTCCCACCGGCTGCGCACCCCGCTGACCGCCCTGCATCTGGCGTCGGAGCGCATGGCCGGTACGGCGGAGTCGGCCAGGGTGGAGTCGGCGGTCGGCGAACTGGAGGCGGAGCTGGAAGCCATCATCGCCGCGGCCCGCACCCCGCTCGCCGTGGGTCCCATGGGTCAGGGCATGCTCGGCGCGGAAGCGTCCGGGGGCCGGCCGCCGGGCGGGGCCGGATCGCCGGGCCCGCACTGCGAGGCGGCCGAGGTCGTCCGCCGCCGGACCGCTTTCTGGACGGTCCTGGCGGAGCAGCAGGACCGATCCTGCTCACTCGACCTCACGCAGGAGCCCACAGCCGTCGGCCTCTCCGACGACGATGTCGCCGCCGTGGTGGACGCGCTCATCGGCAACGTCTTCCGCCACACCGCCGCCGGGACCCCGCTCGGCGTCCGCGTCGTCCGCACGGCCCAGGCGGTGGAGCTGATCGTGGAGGACGGTGGACCGGGCATCCCGGAACCGGACCGGGCCCTCTCCCGCGGGAGCAGCACCGGCTCCACGGGACTGGGCCTCGACATCGCGCAACGGGCCGCGAACGCGACGGGCGGCACGATGCGCGTCAGCCGTGGACCGCTCGGAGGCGCGCACATCACCGTGACGTTCTCCCTGGCCCCGCCGGCCCCGTCCGGACACCGCTCCCGCATCTCCCGGCGCCGCGGACGGTAGGCCGGGCACCGCACGGTCCGGACACCGCGGCCCTGCCGGCATCCCCCGGCGGGCGGCGGGTCGGCGGGCGGCGGGCCCGGCCGGCGCGGTGCGGTCAGCGCGCGGTCTCCCGGAGCGGGTAGGCGGGGAGCTCGATCGCGTCGGCGGGCGGTGTGAACCACCTCGACACCAGGCCGCCGAGGCGGGCGGCGGGCGGGCTGCCGGCGATCCTCAGGACGGTGTTCATCGTGGCGAGCCCGGCGCGGCCGCGCGGGTTGGCGATGCGCGGTGTGCCGGGCGGGAGCTTCTGGGCCTGGTCCACGTACGGGCGCATGAGCGCCTCGTACCGGGCGAACGCCGTGCGGTGCGGGTGGGCGGCGAGCTCGCCGGCGAGGACGTAGGCGCCGGTCAGGGCGAGGCTCGTGCTCATCCCGCTGATCGGGGACGAGCAGTAGGCCGCGTCCCCGAGCAGCGCCACGCGCCCGCTGGTCCAGGACGGCATGCGGGCCTGGCCGACGGCGTCGAAGTAGAGCGGGGCGTCGTCGAGGGCGGCGAGCACGCGGGGCGCCACCCAGCCGACGTCGGCGAAGGTGCGCCGCAGGATCGTGACGATGCCCTCGCGGCCGAGTTCGTCGAGGCCCCGGACGTCGGACAGGAAGGCGAGCGTGGCCCGTACGGTGCCGAGGTTGTCCGGGCGCAGGGTGATGCTGCGACCGCGGCCGGCGCTGTGCCAGCGCCACAGGTCGGTGTCGTCGTCCGTACGGGGGATGGTCAGGTAGGCGACGTAGAACCCGAGTTCGCGCACGGCTTCGGTGTCCGGGAAGACCATCGACCGGGTGCGGGAGCGCAGGCCCTCGGCGAGCACCACCACGTCGAAGGTGCGCGTCGCGCCGCCGGCGAAGGTGACCGTCACCCCGTCCTCCTCGTCGTCGAGGGCGGCGATCTGGTCACCGAAGACGTATTCGGTCTCGTCCTGGGTGCGGTCCACGATGATGCGGGACAGCTGGCCCCGCAGGATCTCCAGCTCGGCCGTGGCGCCGCCCGAGTCGGACGTTCCGGCCGCGAAGCGGGCGAGCGGGCGGCCGGCGGCGTCGACGAACTCGGTGCCCGTCTCACCGGTCGAGGCCGCGCGGATGGCGTCCTCGATGCCCATGCGGCGGGCGACCTCCCGGCCCGCGCCGCGGACGTCGATGTTCTGGCCGTCCTCGCGGAGCCCTTCGAAGCGTTCGACGACGGTGGTCTGCCAGCCCTGGGCGTTCAGCCAGTAGGCCAGCGCGGGTCCGGCGATGCTCGCGCCGGAGATCAGGACGGTGGGTGTCCGCATGGCGGCCCTTCGAGGAAGTGGTGCGATCAGGCCGAGGCTCGTCCTCTGCCCGTCCCGCTGCCGGGAGGTTCCGGGCTCCCGGGCCCCGGGGCTCCCGGAGATCCCCGGGAGCCCTTCTACGGATACCCGGCCGGAGCCCGCCGACGCGCCGGGCCGGGACGCCCGTCTGCGTCTGCGTCTGCGTCTGCGTGTTCCCGGCCCTCGCGTCGGCTTCGGGCTGTACGCGGTCAGAACAGGGGTTCCTGACCCGGGATGACGTCCGGCTCGCGCCGGTTCTGGCGGTCGAGCAGGGCGAGCAGCTCCGAGGCCGGCGCCCCCGGGTGTGCCCCGGGCGGGGGGCTGCTTCCCGCTCCGGCCGTACCGCTGTCGGCGGCTGTGACGTCATCGGGTGAAGGAATGGCATTCGGCATGGGTGACTCCTGCCCCCACCCGGCCCGCCCGATGCGACCCACCGGCCTGCCCACTCCGTCGGCCCAGCCCGTCGGCTTCCGGGCCGCGTCCGCGGCCCGTCGGCCCAGCCGCGCTCGCGGCCACCCGCACGACGCCGTCACCGTCACCGCCCTCATGCGCGTCGGCGGGCCCGGGCACCCCAAGCTCCCGGAGGTCCGGGAGTACCGCGACGCCCTCAGGAAGTTCCTCGCGCGGGAGTGAGCCCCCGACGACACCGCCGGCCCGCGCGGGGGCTCATCCCAGGGCGAAGAGCAGGTTGACGGAGTGGTAGTAGTCGGGCAGGTGCACCAGTTCCGATCCCGGACGCGGCGGGTCGGCCTTGGGCCAGTTCCGCGGGCCCAGCAGGTGGTGGGAGTAGTCGCTGTGCGGGGCCCGCGGCACGAACCAGACGCGGTACCCGCCGCCCCGTCCGTCCGGATCGAACCGCCAGAGCTGGCTGTCGGCGTCCGCGCCGGACCGGCAGGTGCGCAGCGTGACCGCGGCGAGGTTGCCGCCACGGGTGCTTCCTTCCAGGCAGGTGCCGGTCTCCGCGTTGCGGAGCTGGTGGGTGTGGTGCCGGGCGGGCAGGCGCTCCCACCCCTGGGAGGGCTTGCCGGTGCACTCCTCCAGCCGCAAGGGCCCTCCGGGGCCGGCGCCGAGGCCGACGCACAGCCCCGAGCCGACGTTGACCAGGGCGCTGCCGACGGAACCGGTCGAGATCGAGGGCGACGGCGAGGGCGGCGCGGCGGTGGCCGTGGCGGACGCGGACACGGACGCGGAAGGGAGCGGTGTGGCGGTGGCGGTTCCCGACGCGGGCGTACCGATGGCGGCGATCGGTGTGGCCACCGGGACCGGGGCGGCCGGAGCCGTGCTCGTCGTGGCGGGTGCGGCGGCCTGGCCGGACCTGTTCCCGGCGTCGGCGGGCAGCAGGGCGACCACGGTGACCGCGGTGCCCGCCACCGCGACCGCGGCGGCCCATTTCGCGGCGCCCGCCCGGGCTCCGGCGAGTTGCGTGCCGCCGAGCGTGCCCGCGGTGAGATGGGCGCCGTTCCCGCCCAGGGCCGAGAGGTAGGCGGCGGGGTTCCACAGCAGGATGCCGCCCAGCAGCAGCACCCCCAGGCGGCCGTTGACGTCGCGCAGGTCGCGCTCGGCCCGGGCGCAGTCGTCGCACCCCTGGAGGTGCCGGCCCAGGTCCCGGGTGAGGCGTCTGCCGGGCCGGCGCAGCGCGGCGGCGATCTGGCCCCCGTAGTGCCGGCACTCGTCGCTCGCGGTCTGGGCCAGGTGGGCGCGCAGGTACGCCTCCCGCAGGCCCTCCCGGGCCCGGGCGACGAGGGAGCCGATGCCTCCCGCCGATATTCCGAGGCGTCCGGCGGTCTCGGCCGCCGGCTCGTGCTCGACGACGGCGTGCCACAGCACGGCCTGCCAGCGTTCCGGCAGCGACCGGTAGGCGCGCAGGACCAGTGACCCCTCCTCCGCCGAGAAGAGGGCCTCCCCGGCGTCCTGGCCGTCCGAAAGGCGCGCGGCCCATTCCTCGAAGTCCTCGGACAGCTGGGTACGGGCGCCCTCCCGCGCCCACGCGGCCGCCAGGCGGCGCACGCAGGTCAGCAGGTACGGCCGCCAGGCGTATTCGGGTCCGGCGCCCCACGCGACGGCCCGGTAGGTACGGGCGAAGGCCTCGGCGGCGAGGTCCTGCGCGGTGGCCTGGTCCCGGCAGCACGTGCGGGCGTAGGCGAGCACCGAGGAATGGTGACGGGCGAACACCTCGCCCATCACGTCACCCTTGACGTCGCCCGGCACGTCGCGTGTCGTGTCGCCCGGCACGTCGGCGGCGGCGGCGGTGTCGGACTCGGTCTCGGAACCGGCATCGGAACCGGTGTCGGACTCGGCGTCGGACTCCGTGCCGTGTCCACGCAGCAGGGCGCAGAGCTCCCCGTCGCTGAGGGTTCGGAGATGCTGCTGACGGGCAGTGCCCGGGGTACTCACCACGTGCTCCCGATTGGCTTGCTGATGACCCGCGCGCCGGATTCCGGGCGCATCCGTCGTGAGGTGCGGCGCTGCGCCCGACCGGAATTCGCGCAAGTGTGCACGCTCGCAGGGCTGCAGGCAAACGGGCGGTCATCGGCGTGGCCGGTCCCCGCCGCCGGCCGGCCCGGTCGGACCGGCGGCGGGGACCGGGTGGCCGGGTCCGGCTCCGGAGCGACGCAGAGCACCGCCGTCCGGTAACGCCCTTGTCGCGTACGGTGGTTGAGGCTGCCGTTCGGTGTTCGCCAGCGCGGTGAGGCGGGCGCCGCTCGGGGCGGCCGACCCGTCGGAGGACCGTCGGCAAGGCCGCCTGCCCTGCCTTCCGTTCCGGGGGCTCGCCCGCCTCCCGCCTCCAGTCGGTCCCGAGGATCACGCGAACCGGAATGTCCGCTCGCGCGAAACGGACACGGGTGGGGGCGTACGCGAGTGCGTGCGGCGGGCCGGACGGCGGGAGGTGTCAGCGCCGCAGGGCCGTGCGGAGCGTGAGTCCGTGGTAGCGGCGCAGCCGGTGCAGCTCCCAGCACGACAGGGCCGTCACCGTGACGGGCGCACCGAGGAGGAAGGCCGCCCGGGCACCCGGGGGAACCTGGTCGTAGGACCCGATGATCAGGTCCAGGAGTGCCATCTCCCACACCAGGATGGCGGCGAGGATCGGCGGCAGCACTTCGTGGATGTCCGCGGTGCGGAAGACGTGTACCAGCGACAGTCCCATGCCGTAGAGGGCGAAGCCGATCGACCACAGGAACATGAGGACGATGACGATCTTCCCGGGCAGTCCGCCGGCGGCCCGCACACCCGCCAACTCCGGTGCCATGGCGAGGGCTGCGGTGCCCATGGACAGCATCATGGCCAGCACCGAGCCGAGGGGGCGCAGGGACCGGCGCAGGTACACCCGGCGCCCGCCGCCCCGCGCGGCTGCCACGAAGGCGCCGACGACGACGGGGAAGGTACAGACGAGCACCAGGACGCTGGACCAGCTCTGGTCGAGGCGTTCGGTCGCCACCCCGTGGATGCCGTCGGCGCTCGCGACGGCGTTGTAGGTGACGGTCAGGCCCACCCAGGCGACGAGCCCCAGGCCGGTCCGCCACCACTGGAGCTTGCGGACCTCCCGGTCGTCGACCATCCCGGGGCGCGAGGGCCGGAAGGTACTCCGTGCGGCGTACAGGGGGTTGTAGAGGCCGCGAAGGATCTTCTGGGCCCGCGACCGCTCCCGCGGCGGCGGCACGGGCGGGTAGGGCGGCGCGTACGGGTAGCCCGGCGGCGGAGCGGGCTGGGCGTACGGGTAACCCGGCGGCGGAGCGGGCTGGCCGTACGGGTAACCCTGCCGGGGGACCGGCGGGGCGTAGGGTCGTCCGGGCGGCGGGTTCACGGCGCCGCCGGCCGCCGCGTCACCGTAACCACCGCCGCCGTAACCGCCACTGCCGTAACCGCCGCCGCCGTAACCGCCATTGCCGTACCCGCTCATGCCACGCACCCCCGATGCCCCGCTCGTCGAACCCAGGCATCCTAGAGGGTGTCCGTCGCGCCGCCCATCGCCTCAGGCCACCGCCGGTCCGGAACCTCCCCCGTCCTGTGCGCGCGGTCCGTGCGCGGCCTCCCGCAGGGCGCCCAGCAGGAGCCGGAGCTCGCTGTCGTCGACCGCGTGGACGACCTGCCGGAGGTTTACGGCGCAGTCGCCGACGAGGGAGACCGCGAACTCCAGCACGGCGATCTCGCCGCCCGAGGCCCGGCGGGACCACCCCGGGGTGCGCATCAGCCGGGTGAGCGCCTCCCAGTCGATCCCGGCGGTCTTGCCGATCAGCGGCCGGTCCACGAGGTTCGTCAGCTCCCGGTCGCCGGTGAAGCGCCGCAGCCAGAACCCGTCCTGGTGGGCGCCCAGGAGCCGGGTGGCGGCGCGCACGTGCTCGTCACTCACGTCGTGGAGCAGCTTCGCGGCGAGCTCCGCGCCCGTCGTCTCGTTCACCGACACCGGATTCTCCGATCCCTGAGGTCCGGGGCCGGAGCCGGCCCCGCCTCACTCTGTCCACAGACGCCCGCGCCGGCGCCGTACACGCCCGGCGGGGCTCACCACCGGCCGCAGCCTCACCCGTTCGCCACGGAAGGCCGTCTGATCTGCGGCTTCACAAGAGCCCACCGGAAAGGCACGGGGCGCCGACGCCATGGGCGGGGACGGCGACGCGGCCGTTCCCCGCCCATGGCTCCGGCGGCGCGGTACGTACCCCGGTGGCTCAGCCGACGCGTTCGACGCGGGCCCGGCGGATCAGGTTCTTGCCCGGCTCGCGGACCGTCTCGAACGCCGCGTCGTTCAGCAGCACGCAACTGCCCGAGGGACCGCTCACCGTCACCGTCGTCACGCGAGCGTTGTCCAGATTCGTCACCTTCAGCTTCGTCCCCACCGGGAACGTCCCGCTGCTCGCCGCAGGCGCACCCGCCTCACCCGACAACGTCACCGTCGACCCCTGACACACCACCTCGCCGGTCGCCGGCGGCACCCGCACGCCCGCCGTTGCCGCGGCGCCCGCGGGACCGGCCGTGCCCGCCTTTCCGGAGGGGGTGCCACTGCCACCACTCAGGCGTTCCACGCGGGCCCGGCGGATCACGTTCTTGCCCGGCTCGCGGACCGTCTCGAACGCCGCGTCGTTCAGCAGCACGCAACTGCCCGAAGGGCCGCTCACCGTCACCGTCGTCGCCCGGCCGTTGTCCAGATTCGTCACCTTCAGCCGCGTGCCCACCGGGAACGTCCCGCTGCTCGCCGCAGGCGCACCCGCCTCACCGGACAGCGTCACCGTCGACCCCTGGCACACCGCCTCGGAGACGGCGGCGTTGCCGGTCGCCATCGTGGTGACGACCCCTCCTGCCACCAGGACTCCCGCGACACCAGAGAGCACGAGCTTCTTCGTTCGACTCATCGTCCTTTTCCGGGACATGGCCACTCCTCGATTCGATGGATGCTGTCTCCCCGCTCTGCATACGGCGGCCGTCCCCGGCGGGTTCAGTCTTGTCACCGGCTGACAAAGAACCGGGATGTCCCGCTGGTCGAGGGCTTGGGACGGGGGTACGGCCGGTGCGCCCGGAACTCGCGCGTCCGGGGGCACCGGCGCTCTAGCGTGCTTGTCATGACCTCGATCAGGTATCCCCGGTGTCCCAGGTATCGGCGTGCGTTGGTGTCCACCCTCGTCGCCGTCCTGCTGCTCGTTCCCGCGACGGCCGCGGCGCAGGGGCCCGCGGAGTCCGCCGCCGCGGACTCCGCCGCCACCACCGCGGGGGCGGCCACACCGGACCGCGCCTCGTACGACGTGGCGCTGCGCGGCGACGCCGACGGCTCGCACTGGTCCGGCCGCCAGACGGTGTCCTTCCGCAATGCCGCCCGCACTCCGCTGCGTTCGGTCGACGTACGTCTGTGGGGCAACGGCGCCGACGGCTGCGGAGCCCCGGGCGGTCCGTCCCCGGTCCGGGTGGGCCGGGTCGCCGGGGGCACGCCGGGACCGCTCACCGTCGGCTGCACCGCGCTGCGGATCGACCTGTCCGCGCCGCTGCGGTACGGGGACCGTACGAGCGTCTCCTTCGACGTCGCGATCACCGTCCCGGACCGCGTCCACCGCTTCGGCAGGGACGGCGCGCACCGCTACCTGGGCAACGCGCTGCCCCTGTTGTCCGTACGCGACGCGCAGGGCCGCCATCTCGACCCGGACGTCGGCTTCGGCGAGAGCTTCCACACCCTGGCCGGTGACTTCCGGGTGGTGCTCGACCACCCGGACGCGCTCGTCGTCCCCGCGACGGGCACCACGACCCGGCGTGCGGGGGCACCCGGCCGCACGGTCAGCACCAGTGTGGCGCGCGGGGTGCGGGACTTCGCCTGGGCGGCCGGGCCCTTCCGGTCGAAGACCGTGACCACACCCGGCGGGGTGCGGCTGAACGCGTACTGGACCGCCACCACGTCCGCCGAGGGCGTCGCCGTCGACCTGCGGGACGCAGTCGGCTCGGTCGACGCGTTCGGAAAGCGGTTCGGGCACTATCCGTACGGCGAGCTGGACCTCGTCATGAGCGACACGCTCGACGCCTTCGGCAACATGGAGTTCCCGGGTCTCGTCCTGCTGTGGACCGAACCGGAGGGGTCGGCGGTCGTCCACGAGATCGCCCACCAGTGGTTCTACGGCGTCGTCGGCAACGACCAGTTCGCGTCGCCCTGGCTGGACGAGTCGTTCGCCCAGTACGCGAACCAGCTGTACTACCGGGAGGACACCGCTTCCTGCTGGGACGACCAGGGCGAGTGGCCCAGCGACACGGCGGCCCTGACCCGCTCCCTGGCCTACTACGCGGACGGCCGCCGTACGGAGTACTACCGCGTCGTCTACGGGCGCGGGGCCTGCGCCCTGCACGACCTGGAACGCGTCCTGGGCGGACCGGCGATGGCGGCCGTGCTGCGCGGATACGTACGGGACCACTGGCTGGGCGTCGCCACCACCGCGGACTTCGTGCGCGCCGCGCAGGCGTCGACGGCGATCGACCTCGGCCCGTTCTGGACGGAACACCGGATCCTGTGACGGCGGACCCGCGCCCGGCGGGGGCCGTCCGCGCTGTCCGCGTGTTCCGCCGCGCCCACGGCCTGGTGACGATCCCCCGGCGACGTCCGCGCTGATCCTCATCGACCTGATGCCCCGCATCGTCGCCCTGCCCCTCGCGCCGCACTCCGGGGAGGAGGTCCTCGGCCGCTGCCGCCGGCTCGCCGACGCCTTCCGGGCCGCCGACCGCCCGGTGCTGCTGGTCCGGGTGGAGCGGCCGAACGTGTCCGTGCAGCCGCCCGGCAGCG
Organism: Streptomyces sp. NPDC002044; assembly: GCF_040296725.1. Classification (NCBI taxonomy): domain Bacteria; kingdom Bacillati; phylum Actinomycetota; class Actinomycetes; order Kitasatosporales; family Streptomycetaceae; genus Streptomyces; species Streptomyces sp. NPDC002044. Next base: position 1,158 of record NZ_JBEOXU010000158.1, on the reverse strand, counting down.
GCTTCACCGAGGGCCTCGCCCGGCCGGGTGACGTGCCGGTCGTCAAACGGACCGTCGGCGCTTTCCACGGCACCGGCCTCGACGAGCGGCTGCGTGCTCTCGGCGTGGACACGCTGGTGTTCGCCGGTCTGGTCACCACGATGGGCGTGGAGTCCACCGCCCGGACGGCGAGCGATCACGGCTACGAAGTGGAGTTCGTGGCCGACGCGCTGTCCGGTTTCGAGGCCGAGGAGCACGACCTCTCCGTGAAGCGGATCTTCCCCCGGTTCGGCGCGGTGCGCGACACCGGGGACTACACCTGACCGCGGGCGTCGCCCGGTGAACGGCCGGGGGGACGACGACGGCCGGGGAGGTCAGGCGCGGCAGCGGAGCATCTGCAGGGGGGCGGGCGCGGGTCCGCGCGGCGGGTGGACCGCCTCGGTGCGGCGTTCGCCCGCCCTCGTCCCCCCTCGCCGCCGGCGCCCCCCTCACCGTCCGGTGCGCGCCCGGTGCGCGCCCCGTGGGTCAACGGCCGGGGCGGCCGGTCCCGTTGACCGAGCCGCCCAGCAGGGCGTTGACGGTCCGGGTGTCGGCCACGCCCGTCACGGGGAGGCTGACGGACCGCTGGTACTCGCCGACCCGGTCGCGGATCTTGTTGTCGGAGGCGGTCGGGGCGCCGTTCTTCCCGCCCGCCTTGAAGTAGTCGACGCCGAGCTGCGCGAAGGCCCGGTCCGCCTGGAGGTCGTTGTCGGAAATGGTGGCCTGGGTCGCCCAGCGCAGCGCCGCGTCGAGCCGGGTGACCTCGAAGTTCTTCGATCCGCCGGTCAGCCGGTCGGCGGTGACCCCCTGCATCCACATGGACGCGAGGGTGGCCCGGCCGAGCGTGCCCAGTTGGTCGGTGGCCGTCAGGACGCGGGTGGTCTTCTGGTCGGCCATGACGGCCTTCTGGTAGCAGATGAGCGAGACCTCGGTCTGCGGGTCGATCACGCCCTCCTTCCACTGCCCCTTCAGGGTGCAGGCGTTGTTGCCGAGGGACGCCAGCCGCAGCTGGGCGAAGTGGACCGCGACGTCGGCCTGGTAGCCGGCCCGCCAGGGCGGTCCCTGCTTCGCGGCCTGCGGGTTCCCGGCCGGGGGCGGCGCCGCTCCCCCGCCGCCGCCCGCCGGGGTTCCGCCGCCGCC
>NZ_JBEOXU010000157.1:0-13126 GCF_040296725.1 Streptomyces sp. NPDC002044 | reverse complement strand
CCCGCCTTCGGCCGACCGGCCGACGGCCGTACGGTCCGCCGCGGTGACGGCTCCCCGTGGCCGGGGAAGGGGCTGTGCGTGCAGCCCACCGCCCAGAGGAGACCGCGCATGGCCCGACGTCCCGCCCTGGTCCTCACGACGGCCGCCGCGCTCGCGCTGGCCGTCGCCGTTCCCGCCGCCGCGTCCGGCCCCACCGGGGCGGAGCGGGGCAGAGCCGCCGTCGAACGCGGCGTCACCTACCGCGCGACCGCCCCGTACCAGATCCACGCGAACGGGGTGAAGGCCGGATACGTCCCGGACACGTACTGCGTCGCGAACCGGACGGGCCCCGGCGCGCTCGGCTACCCGCACTTCAATCACGCGTACGACAACTCCGTGGACCCGGCGAAGCCCGCCGCCCTGTACTACGAGGACGACGGACGAGGCGGCAAGCGCCTCGTGGGAGTCCAGTGGCTGGTCTACGACCGGGACCAGAACACGGCCACGGACGACGACCGCCCCACGATGTTCGGCCGCGCGTTCAAGGGGCCGCAGCGCGGCAACTTCCCCGGCCAGCCCGTCCACTACGCCCTGCACCTGTGGCTCTGGAAGGCGAACCCGAAGGGCGTGTACGAGACCTACAACCAGGCGGTGGCCTGCCTCCCCGGCACGACCCGACCCCAGCCGGCCGCCTGAGCCGACGGGCCGTCCGCCCCGGTGGGCGGCCCGCCCGGCCGCGACGGCGGACGCCCGGGCCGCGGCCCGACGGGCCGGGCCCGGGCGTCGTGATCACGACCCGGCTGCCGGGGTCAGACGAGGTCGAACCGGTCCAGGTTCATGACCTTGTCCCAGGCGGCGACGAAGTCCTTCACGAACTTCTCCTTCGCGTCGTCGCCCGCGTAGACCTCCGCGACCGCGCGCAGCTCCGAGTTGGATCCGAAGACGAGGTCGGCGCGGGTGCCGGTCCACTTGACCTCGTTCGTGGCCGAGTCGCGTCCCTCGAAGGTGTTCGCGTCCTCGGACGTCGCCGTCCACGTCGTGCCCAGGTCCAGCAGGTTGACGAAGAAGTCGTTCGTCAGCGTTCCGGGCGTCGTGGTGAACGCGCCGTGGGCCGTCTGATGGTGGTTGGCGCCCAGGACGCGCAGACCGCCCACGAGGACCGTCAGCTCGGGGGCGCTCAGGGTCAGCAGGTTCGCCCGGTCGAGCAGCAGGTACTCGGCCGGCAGCCGGTTGCCCTTCCCGAGGTAGTTGCGGAACCCGTCGGCGGTCGGCTCGAGCGCGGCGAAGGACTCCACGTCGGTCTGCTCCTGGGTGGCGTCCGCGCGGCCCGCCGTGAACGGGACCCGTACGTCGAACCCGGCCTCCTTGGCGGCCCGCTCGACGGCGGCGCCGCCGGCGAGCACGATCAGGTCGGCGAGCGTGATCCGCTTGCCGCCCGTCTGGGCGCTGTTGAAGGACTCCTGGATCCCCTCCAGCGTGCGCAGCACCGCCGCGAGGCGGTCGGGCTCGTTGACCTCCCAGCCGCTCTGCGGCTGCAGGCGCACACGGGCGCCGTTGGCGCCGCCGCGCTTGTCGCTGCCGCGGAAGGACGAGGCCGAGGCCCAGGCGGCGGACACGAGCTGGGACACCGACAGGTCCGAGTCGAGGACCTGCTGCTTGAGGGCGGCGACGTCCGCGTCGGTGACGAGCTCGTGCGTCACCGCGGGGAGCGGGTCCTGCCACAGCAGCGTCTCGGCCGGGACCTCGGGGCCGAGGTAGCGGACGACCGGGCCCATGTCGCGGTGGGTCAGCTTGAACCAGGCGCGCGCGAAGGCGTCGGCGAACGCGGCCGGGTTCTCGTGGAAGCGACGCGAGATCTGCTCGTAGGCCGGGTCGATCCGGAGCGAGAGGTCGGTCGTCAGCATCGTCGGCGCGTGCGTCCGGGCCGGGTCGTGGGCGTCGGGTACGGTGCCCGCTCCGGCGCCGTCCTTCGGCCGCCACTGGTGCGCGCCGGCGGGGCTCTTGAACAGCTCCCACTCGTAGCCGAAGAGGATGTCGAAGAAGCTGTTGTCCCAGGTGATCGGCGTGTTCGTCCAGATGCCCTCGAGACCGCTGGTGATCGCGTCGGCGCCCTTGCCGGTGCCGTACGTGTTCTTCCAGCCGAAGCCCTGCTGCTCGATCGGTGCGGCCTCGGGGTCGTCGCCGACGTGGTCCGCGGGGCCCGCGCCGTGGGTCTTGCCGAAGGTGTGGCCGCCCGCGATCAGAGCGACGGTCTCCTCGTCGTTCATCGCCATCCGGCGGAACGTCTCGCGGATGTCGCGGGCCGCGGCGAGCGGGTCCGGGGTGCCGTTGGGGCCCTCGGGGTTGACGTAGATGAGGCCCATCTGGACCGCGCCGAGGGGGCTCTCCAGGTCACGGTCCCCGGTGTAGCGCTCGTCGTCGAGCCAGGTGGTCTCCGGGCCCCAGTAGACGTCCTCGTCGGGCTCCCAGACGTCCGCGCGGCCGCCGGCGAAGCCGAAGGTCTCGAAGCCCATCTGCTCGAGCGCCACGTTGCCGGTGAGGATCATGAGGTCGGCCCACGAGAGGCTCTGGCCGTACTTCTTCTTGACCGGCCACAGCAGGCGGCGGGCCTTGTCGAGGTTGCCGTTGTCCGGCCAGCTGTTGAGGGGCGCGAAGCGCTGCTGTCCGGCTCCGGCGCCACCGCGGCCGTCACTGATGCGGTAGGTGCCCGCGCTGTGCCAGGCCATCCGGATCATGAACGGGCCGTAGTGGCCGAAGTCGGCCGGCCACCAGTCCTGCGAGGTCGTCAGCACCTCGGCGATGTCCTGCTTCACCGCGGGGAGGTCGAGGGTCTTGAACGCCGCGGCGTAGTCGAACTCCTCGCCGAGGGGATTGGCCACGGCGGGGTTCTTCGCGAGGATCTTCAGGTTGAGCCGCTCGGGCCACCACTGCCGGTTGCCGCCCCCCTGCGTCGGGTGCGGGGCGCGCTCGTGCGCGACCGGGCAGCCACCTCCGCCCTCCGTCTTCGCGTCTACGACGATTGCATCATGGTTCTCAGACATGGGAATCCTTCCGGACCAGGCGGATCACGGTGCTCAGGAAGTGCGTGCGGTGGAGGAGCCGGGACGCCGTTCCGGCGTCGTGCGGCTCCTCGGTGGTGGTCCTTCACGGCGCTGACTCCCGCCGCTCCGGACTCTTCCTGCCCCTTGGCTATCTACGGAACCGATCCTACAATGGACAGAATCCAAGTCAAGAAGGACACCAATCCCATAGTCCATCGGATCCCGGACGCGCACCGTGAACTCCGGGATCCAGCCGAACCTGAATGGGTGAGCCGACATGAGTGACCTGCTGGAGCGACTGCGGGGGCGTGGCTGGCGGATGACGGCTCAGCGACGTGTCGTTGCGGAGGTCCTGGAAGGCGACCACGTCCACCTCACGGCGGACGAGGTGCACGCGCTCGCGGTGCTGCGGCTGCCGGAGATCTCCCGGGCGACCGTCTACAACGCGCTGGGCGAGCTGGTCTCCCTCGGGGAGGTCGCGGAGGTCTCCACCGACGGCCGCGCGAAGCGCTACGACCCCAACGCGCACCACCCGCACGAGCACCTCGTGTGTTCGCGCTGCGGGCTCATCCGCGACGTCCGCCCGACGGGCGACCCGCTGGCCGACCTGCCGGCCGAGGGGCGGTTCGGCTTCACCGTGTCCGGGGCCGAGGTCACCTATCGCGGGCTGTGCCCGGCCTGCGCGTAGCCGCCGCGGCGCCGGCCGGTGTCGGGGGCTCGTCAGGACGACGAGCTGCCGGGTCGCGCGGGTCGACTCGACGTAGCGGCTCTCGCTGCCGGAGGACACCTCCGACCGGCTCGACGACGCCGACGCGCCGGCGCTGCCCGCCCTGGTGTGGAGGGCCGCGCCCGGTCCCGCCGTGCGTGAGCCGCTCGCGCACGGCCGACGGGCCTTCGCCGCCGGGCCCGGACCCGCTGCCGGGCCCGGACCCGGGGCCCGGCTGACGGAGGACCCGGGTCCGGAGGGCGGTGTCCGGCCGTTCAGGGCCGGGCACCGGCGCGGGTCAGGAGACGGTGATGAACCGTGCGGTGCTCGGGACCCCCTGGGCGTCGAGGGCGAAGAGCATGTAGGTCCCCGGCAGGACCACGCCCGGGTCGGCGGGAAGGGACACGGTGTACGCCCCCGGTCCCGTCGCGGCGGACACCAGCGGGACCCGCCGCTGGTCGTTGTCGGTGGAGTGGGTGGCGGCCGCGGCCCGCATGAGGACGAACGAAGCCACCGGCCCCTGGGTGCTCACCGCGAGCGACGTCCCCGGAGCGGCCCGCGAGGGCACGCCGCCGGTGATCACCGGCCGCGGCTTCGGCGAGCCGTCCGCGTTCAGCAGGTACGGCGGGGTGAAGACGGCCCCGTCCGGGTGGTTGGTCGCGCAGTCGCCGCACAGGCCGCCGCCGCCGGAGAAGATCCGTCCGTCCGGCAACAGGTTGGCCACGCTGTGGTAGTTGCGCGGTACGGCCATGGTGGCGAGCGGGGTGAAGGCGCCGGTCGACGGGTCCCACAGTTCGGGGGTCAGGACCGAGGTCGCGTCGCTGAACGGCACCGGGAAGGACTGTCCGCCGAAGACGGCCACCTTGCCGTCGGGCAGGACGACGCTGTTGCTGAACCCGCGGGCGTGCTCCATGTCCCCGGTACGGGCGGACTGGACCTGGCCGCCGCCCGTGACGCTCACGGTGTAGGCGCGCGGGGTGGCGGGGGTCTTCTCGTAGGCGGGGGAGCCGCCCAGGGTGAGCAGTTTGCCGATGTCGTAGGCGACGCCGTTGCCCGTCATCGCGTCGGGGCTGTCGGCGCGCGGACCGGCGCCGGTGATGCTGCCCGCGCCGCTGGTCGTGATCAGGTTCATCTGCTTGCTCGGGCCGAACTGGAGCACCTTGCCCGCCGAAGTGGCGTACAGCCACATGTGGTTGTCGGCGCGGTAGGGCCCGGCCGGGTCGGCCGTCAGCGCCGGGGAGGCGGGGACGCCCGGCAGCGTCCGCCAGGTACGGGTGTCGGGAGACCAGACCTCGCCGGCCTTGTCGCCCGCGGCGCCGCTCCAGGATCCGCCCAGGACGAAGGCTTCACCGGTGGAGAGGAGCGTCATCGCCTGGTAGCCGCGGGCGATGTTCATGCTCGTGGTGGAGGACCACTGGTCGGTGGCCGGGTCGTAGATGCTGGCCTTCTCCGCGTTGCTGCCGCCGGTGACCAGGACGCGGCCGTCGGCCAGCATGGCTATGCCGGGACAGAACATGTCGTGGCCGGTGTTGTCGATGCGGCGCTGGGTGACCTTGCCGGTCTTCAGGTCCAGGATCGCGGTCTGCGTGTAGCCGTTGCTGCCGCCGAAGCGGTCGACCGCGTACGCCGACCAGGCCAGCAGCTTGTCGCCGGGCAGGGCGGCGGTGGCGACGGGAACCAGCGGGAAGCCGGTGATCCGGTCCCAGGCGCCGTGGGCGGCGGGGCTGGCCGGCCCGCTCAGGCGTATCTCCCCGGCGGAGGTCCACGGGCCGCGTCCGCCGGCCTCGGTGGTCACCGTCAGGCGGACGAAGCGGGCGGTCTCGGCGCGGGTGAAGGTGGCGGTCTTGACCGTGTCGTCGTCCCGCCAGGTTCCCGAGGCGACCGGCGCGCCGAAAGCGGAGCCGTCGGTACTGGTGCTGACGGCGTACGTGCCGGCCCGGCCGTTGGGCCCGTCCGGCCGGGGGTGGTAGACGAGCGCGGACACCGCGGTCGTGCGGTGCATGTCGAGGGTGATGCTGTGGGGCAGGGGAGCCGCGGTGCCGCTCCACCTGCTGTGCCAGATCGTGGTGGCGTCACCGTCCAGGACGCGGGCGGCGCGGCCGTTCTCGCCGGTGGTCTCCTCGTCGCTGGCCGTGGCCGTCCACCCGGTCCGGGCCAGGTCGACGGTGGCGGCCGGGGTGCCGGGGTCGCCCAGCAGGTTGATCTCGGCCGCGGAGGTCCAGGGCCCGCGGGCGCCGGCCTCGGTGAGGGCCGTCAGCCGGACGAAGCGGGCACCCTGCGGGGCGAAGCCGAGGGTCTTGGTGCTGCCGTCGTCGGCGAGGGTGCCGGTGGCGACCGGGGCACCCCAGCTCTGGCCGTCCGCGCTGACGCTGAGGGCGTACTCGCCGACGCGTCCGTTGGCCCCGTTCGCCCGGGGGCGGTAGACCAGGGCGGAGACGACCGCCGTGCGGTGCATGTCGAGGGTGATGCCGTGGGGCAGGGGAGCGGGGGAGCCGCTCCACTTGCTGTGCCAGATCGTGGTGGCGTCACCGTCGAGGACGTGGGCGGCGCGGCCGTTCTCGCCGGTGGTCTCCTCGTCGCTCGCCGTAGCCGTCCACCCGGTCCGGTCGAGCAGGGGAGCCGTCGGCTCCATGGCGTTCGCCGGGGCGATGCCGTGGTGCGGTGACTGCGACGCCGGCTGCCGCTCGAAGGGCGCGGGGACGGGCCGGGGCGCCGCGGCGCGGCCTGCCGCGGCCTGGCTCGCGACGCCGAGCCACGGTGTCGCCCCGATCAGCAGGGAGCCGAGGCCGAAGGCCACGAGCAGATGGGAGCGCCGTAACGCGCGGATGAAGGCGGGGGAGCGCCTGGACTGCAATCTGACCTCCTGGAACGGGCGGGCATGGCCCGTAGAACATAGGTCAGAGCGTCACGAACTCGCCCTGAGTGCAGGAGAGTTGGCGTGAAACCGTGAGATCGTCCGGTGAGGTCGTGCCCGCCGGGTCACGACGGCGGGGTCCCGCGGCCGCGCGGCCGGGCGGGCCGGCCGCGGGTCGGTCCCGTCGTCCACAGGTTCCGGCGTGCGGCGCCGGGGTGTCGGCGGGTGCCGTTAGGCTTCGAGAATGGCCCTTCCGGACGCTTCCCCCGATACCTCCGATGCTCTGCAGGTGCTGCACCGCGTCTTCGGATACAGCTCCTTCCGCGGTGAGCAGCAGGAGATCATCGAGCAGGTCGTCGGCGGCGGCGACGCCCTCGTGCTCATGCCGACCGGCGGCGGGAAGTCGCTCTGCTACCAGATCCCGGCGCTCGTCAGGGACGGCACGGGCATCGTGATCTCGCCGCTCATCGCGCTGATGCAGGACCAGGTGAACGCGCTCACCGCCCTCGGGGTGCGGGCCGGATTCCTCAACTCGACGCAGGACCCGTACGAGCGGCAGGCCGTGGAGCGGGCCTTCCTCGCCGACGAGCTGGACCTGCTCTACCTGGCTCCCGAGCGGCTGCGCACCGAGAGCGCGCAGCGGCTGCTCGACCGGGGCAAGGTGTCGCTCTTCGCGATCGACGAGGCGCACTGCGTCGCCCAGTGGGGCCACGACTTCCGGCCCGACTACCTCGCCCTGTCCATGCTGCACGAGCGCTGGCCGAAGGTGCCGAGGATCGCGCTCACCGCGACGGCCACCGAGGCCACCCACGCGGAGATCGTGACGCGGCTCGGCCTGGAGGACGCCCGGCACTTCGTCGCCAGTTTCGACCGTCCGAACATCCAGTACCGCATCGCTCCGAAGAACAACCCGCTCAAGCAGGTGCTGGAGCTGATCCGCACCGAGCACGACGGGGACGCCGGAGTCGTCTACTGCCTCTCGCGGGCCTCGGTGGAGAAGACGGCGGCCTTCCTGGTGGAGCAGGGCATCGACGCCGTCGCCTACCACGCCGGAATGGACTCCCGCGCGCGAGCGGCGAACCAGGCGCGCTTCCTGCGGGAGGACGGGGTCGTGGTGGTCGCCACGATCGCCTTCGGCATGGGCATCGACAAGCCGGACGTCCGCTTCGTGGCCCATCTCGACCTGCCGAAGTCGGTCGAGGGCTACTACCAGGAGACCGGCCGCGCGGGCCGCGACGGCGAGCCGGCCACGGCGTGGCTGGCCTACGGGCTGCAGGACGTGGTCCAGCAGCGCAAGCTCATCGAGGGCTCCGAGGGCGACGACGCCCGCCGGCGTTCGCTCGGCATGCACCTGGACGCCATGCTCGCGCTGTGCGAGACGGTCGACTGCCGCCGGACGCGGTTGCTCGCCTACTTCGGGCAGTCGGGCGAGCCGTGCGGCAACTGCGACACGTGTCTGGCGCCCGCCGAGTCCTGGGACGGGACGGTCGCGGCGCAGAAACTGCTGTCCACGGTGTGGAGGCTGGCGAAGGAACGGCGCCAGAAGTTCGGCGCCGGCCAGATCGTCGACATCCTCCAGGGGAAGAAGACCGCCAAGGTCATCCAGTTCGACCACGACGGGCTCTCCGTGTTCGGCATCGGGGCGGACCTGAGCACCGCGGAGTGGCGCGGGGTCGTGCGCCAGCTCCTGGCTCAGCGGCTGCTGGCGGTGGAGGGCGACTACGGGACCCTGGTGCTCACGGAGGACAGCGCGGAGGTGCTGGGAGGCCGCCGCACCGTCCAGATGCGCAAGGAGAAGGCGCCCGCCGCGCCGTCCCGGAAGGAGTCCGGATCACGCTCCGGGAAGGCCGCCCGCGTACCGGTCGACCTGCCCGCCGAGGCCGAGCCGGTCTTCCTGGCCCTCCGCTCCTGGCGGGCCGCGACGGCGCGCGAGCAGGGAGTACCGGCGTACGTCGTCTTCCACGACGCGACGCTGCGGGAGATCGCGACGCTGCTCCCCGGCACGGCGGAGGAACTGGGCACCATCGGCGGGGTCGGCGAGGCCAAGCTCACCAAGTACGCCCAAGGCGTCCTGGACACCCTGGCGCAGTGCGCCACCCCCGGGCCCGCCCCCGCCGCGCCGGATGCCGAGCCGTCGGCCCCGGCCGGTCGCGCCGCCGCGGCGGCCGCGCCGGTGGCGGTGGCGCAGGCTCCGGACGAGGAGGAGCCGCCGTACGACCTGGACGAGCCGGCGCCCTGGGACGACTGGCAGTAGCGGAGCCGCGCGGCGTCCGCCCCGGAACCCGCCCCCCGGGAGGTTCCCGGGCGCGGGCCCGCGGCGGCTCGGCCCGCGGGGGTGTCGCGGCGCGGTCAGACCCGGGTCCGCCGGGTTCCCGGCAGGTCCTCCGGCAGCAGCAGCCGCAGGTCCTCCAGGCCGGGGGCCGCGAACGAGCCCAGGCGGCGGGCCTGTTGCGTCATCATCTCCTCCACCAGGCGGCGGCCCGTCCGGGCGTTGCCGAAGGTGCGGTCGCGCGGCAGCGCCGCCACGTACGCGTGCAGCGCCTCCACGGTGGGCGGCGGGCAGTCGTACCCCGAGTCGGCCGCCTGCGCGGTGATGATCCCCACCAGCTCCTCGGCGGTGTAGTCCTCGAACTCGACCGTGCGGGTGAAGCGCGAGGTCAACCCGGGGTTGGAGTCCAGGAAACGGCGCATTTCGACGGTGTACCCGGCGGCGATGACCACGATCTCGTCGCGGTGGTCCTCCATCAGCTTGAGCAGCGTCTCCACCGCCTCCCGGCCGAAGTCCGACGGCGATCCCTCCGGGGTGAGCGTGTACGCCTCGTCGATGAACAGCACACCGCCCAGGGCGCGTTCGAAGACCTCCTTGGTGAGCTGCGCGGTGTGGCCGACGTACCGGCCGACGAGGTCGGCGCGGGCCACCTCCACCAACTGGCCCTTCGGGAGCACACCGAGGGAGTGCAGGATGTCCGCGTACAGCCGGGCGACGGTGGTCTTGCCGGTGCCGGGAGGGCCGGAGAACACCAGGTGCTGGCTGATCCTCGGTGCGGGCAGTCCGGCGGCCCGCCGCTGCCGGGCGGTGGCGAGCAGGTGCACCTGGTCGGTCACCGCGCGCTTCACCGCGGAGAGACCGATCATCCCCTCCAGCCGGCCGAGCAGTTCCTCGGAGCTGCCGGCGCCCCGCTCGGCGTCGCCCTGGTCGACGGCCACGTCCTCGGGCAGCAGCAGCGACAGATCGCTCTCGGCCGGGTCCCGCATCGAGCCCAGCCGGAACGCCTGCCGGTCCACCATCTCCTCGAACACCCGCCGTGCCGCACGGCCGTTGCCGAAGGCCGCGCCCCGCTCCATCCGGCCGTAGTGGCCCGCCAGGGCGTCCAGGGTGCTCGGGTCCAAGGTGTAGTGGTGGCCCTCGCACATCCGCTCGGTGATGGTGACCAGCTCCTCCACCGAGTAGTTCGCGAAGTCGATGGTGCGGGTGAACCGGGACGCCAGCCCGGGGTTGGAGTCCAGGAAGGCGGCCATCTCGTCGGTGTAGCCGGCCGCGATGACCACCACCTCGTCGCGGTGGTCCTCCATGAGCTTGAGCAGCGTGTCGATGGCCTCCCGGCCGAAGTCGGCGCCCCCGCCCTTGCCGTCGGACAGCAGGGTGTACGCCTCGTCCAGGAACAGCACCCCGCCGAGGGCCTCCTTGAACGCCTCGGTGGTCTTGATCGCCGTACCGCCGATGACCTGCGCGACCAGATCGGCCCGGGAGACCTCCACCAGATGGCCGGAGCGCAGCACGCCCAGCTCGGTGAGGATGCCGCCGTACAGCCGGGCCACGGTGGTCTTGCCGGTGCCGGGCGGCCCGGAGAACACCAGGTGGCGGCTCATCGGCGGCATCGGCATGCCCAGCCGGGCCCGGCGCTGCGCGAGCTGGTTGAGGTTGACCAGGGTCCGTACCTGGTGCTTCACGTCGCCGAGGCCGATCAGCGACTCCAGCTCCTCCAGCGGACCCCGCGGAGCGGCGCGGGCCGGGCCGCGCGCGTCCCCGGGGCCGCCGGCGCCCCACGCGTCGGGCGCGCCGTTGCCCGCGCTGGTCAGGTTCTCGACGGTGAGCCGGTCGCCGGCGCGGGTCTGCTTCAGGCCCGCACCCCGGTTGTCGCGCACCGAGCAGCCGGTCGCGGTGACCGGCTCGGCGCTGTCCACCCGTATGCCGTCGCCGAGGCTGCCGCCGGCCAGACAGGAGTCCAGCGCGAGCCGGGCGCCGTCGGAGGCCATCACGCCGTGCGCGCCCGAGTCGGTGATCTCCGTACGCAGGAGCGACAGTTCGCCGCCCTTGTCCACCCCGATGCCGGAGGCGCCGGAGGCGTGCACCCGGCAGTCCCGTACGGTGCCCAGCCCGTCCGCGCCGACCCGGATGCCCGCGTCCGCCGCGCCGCGCACGGCACTGTCCCGCAGGTGCGGGTTGCCGCCCGCGGCGATCCGCACCCCGCACGCCCCGGCGCCGTCGATCTCGCAGTGCTCCAGCCGTCCGCGGCCGTCGTCCACGACCTCCACGCCGTGGCCGCGGGCCGCGGTGACGCGGGCGTGCCGCAGCAGCGGGTTGCCGCCGCCGCGGATCAGGATCCCGGTACCGGCCGCGTCCACGACGTGCAGGCGGTCGAACTCGGCCACCGAGTGGTCGTCCAGCACCACGGCGCCCTGGGGGTCGGCGCAGTCCCGCACGGTGGTGTCGGTCAGCGCGGGGGCGCTGGAGCCGATGACCCGGATCGCCGGACCGCCGGCCGCGTCGAACTCGCACTCCCGGTACACGCCACGGGACCGCTCGGTGACGGCGAGGCCGTTGCCCTTGGTCCGCGAGGTGCGGCAGCGCACCAGTTCCGGGGCGGCGCCGGAAGCCACCACGATGCCCGGGCCCGCGGTGTCGCTGACCGTGACCTCCTCCAGCACCGGGCGGGAATCGCTGGTCACGTACACGCCCACGGCCGCGCCGTGGATCCGGGTCCGCAGCACGCGGGTGGCGCTGCTGCCCTCCAGCGCCAGGGCGGGCTTCTCGGTACCGGTGATCTCGCAGTCCTCCACCAGCCCCTGCGCCTCGCCGTTGGCGAGCACCCCGTTGCCCCGGGCGTCCCGGATGCGGCAGTCGCGCACGGTGGTGCGGGCCTGCTCGCCGATGACGACGCCCGAGGTGCCCAGGTTCTCGATGACGCACCCGGACACCACGGTCCCGGTCGGCGCGGTGTCCACCACGCCCGCCCCGACGGGGTTGCTGACCCGGCAGTCCCGCATGGCGAGCGACCCGGACTCGCGGGCCAGCAGGGCCGTCCAGCCGGAGCCGACGACCGTGCAGCCTTCCATGGCGACCTGGCCGCGCACGGCGTCCACCACCGGTACGTCCTCCGAGCCGCCGCGCAGGGTGAGGTCGCTCAGCATCACGGCGTCGGCGACCAGGGAGAGGGCGCTGCCGCGGCGGGGGCAGATCTCGACGCTGCCGCGCTCGCCGTCGGCGACGATGGTGACCCGGTTGCGGACCGTCAGGTTCTCCGGGTAGCGGCCCGGGCGTACCCGGATCACCGCTCCGGTGCGGGCCTGTGCCAAGGCCTCACCGATGGTCCGGAACCCCTGCGGTTCCTCCGGGCTGACGGTGAGCAACTGCCGTGACACGCTGGTCCTCCTCGCTCCGGCGCCGTCTCCGCCCCCCACGGGGGCGTCGTGGCGCACCGCTTGCAGGCTACGTGAGGGACGGCGTGATCTACCAGGTGGAACAGGGCAGTTCACGCCGCGTCCGGCGGATGCGGGCCGAATGTCCGCCGCTGGACGCCGCGTTGCCACGCCCTAGGATGCGCGTCATGAGACACGCGCCCTCCCGTGTACCGGCGTCGGCGGCCGCACTGGCCGCGCTGCTGCTCTGCGCCGCCTGGCCGGTGCCCGCGCTGGCGGACTCCGATCCGGTCGCACTGCCCGTGGTCCGCACCGTGCTGGAACCGGGCGAACCCTGCGCGGCGGCCTCGGGCCAGGTCGCCGAGGTGGAGCCCTGGCCGGTACGGGCGCTCGGTCTGGCCCGCGCCCGGCGGGTCTCCGCGGGCGCGGGGGTGACCGTCGCGGTGGTCGGCACCGGTGTGGGAGCCGGGGTTCCGGCGCTGGCCGGCCGGGTCCGCCCCATCGGCCCGGCGGGGGTGGACTGCGTGGGCCACGGCAGCTTCGCCGCCGGACTGATCGCCGGGGCGCCGCTCCCCGGGGTGGGCGCGGTGGGTGTGGCGCCCGCGGCGAGCCTCCTGGCGGTACGGGGCACCGACGAGCGGGGCGCCGTCACACCGGAGTCGCTGGCCGCGGCGATCCGCACCGCCGCCGACGAGGGCGCCGGGGTGGTGTACGTCGCCTCGGCGCTGCCGGCCGGTGACGCGGTGCTCACGGAGGCGGTCGCGTACGCCGCCGGGCGGGACGCCCTGGTCGTCGCCCCCTTCGCGCCCGACGCGCTGCCCGGCGCGGGCGCCGGGGGGAGCTCCTGCTTGATCGTCAGGACGTCCTGCTCGCCCTGGTCGAAGAAGTTGGTCTTCAGCAGGGGGG
>NZ_JBEOXU010000156.1:0-13158 GCF_040296725.1 Streptomyces sp. NPDC002044 | reverse complement strand
CGAAGAAGCTGGAGCCCTTCGGCCTGACCGTGGACGAGGCGCTGGCCCTGCCCGACCGGATGGCGCGCGAGGAGCTGCGCCGCCAGCAGGAGGCCAGGGTGCCCGCGGCCTCCACCGCACGGCCGTAGCCGCCGGTGGCCGGACGGGACGGCGGCGGGACCTCGCCCGCCAGGATCGCCGACTCCAGCGCCCGCAGCTCGCCGCCCGGCTCCAGGCCGAGCTCCTCCACCAGCAGTTCGCGCCCGACCCGGTAGCTCTCCAGGGCCTCGGCCTGCCGGCCCGACCGGTACAGGGCGAGCATCAGCTGCCCGCGCAGCCGCTCCCGCAGCGGGTGGACCCGTACCAGCAGCTGGATCTCCCCGACCAGCTGGTGGTGGCGGCCCAGGTCGAGTTCCAGCTCGATCCGGGTCTCGGTCGCGGTGAGCCGTTCCTCGTCCAGTTGCAGGGCCTTGCTGCGCAGCGTCTCGCTGGACACCCCGCTCAGGCAGTCGCCCTGCCACAACTCGGCGGCCGCGCGGAGCAGTTCCGCCGCTCCGGCCAGTTGGCCCTGTCTGGCCAGCGTCCGGGCGTCGGCGACCGTACGGGCGAACAGCGCGGCGTCGACGAGATCGCCCTCGGTCTTGAGGACGTATCCGGGCGGCCGGGTGGTGATGGCGGCGGCGATGGCCGCCGAGCTGAACAGCTTGCGCAGCCGGGACACACAGATCTGCACCTGGGTGCGTGCCGTGTCCGGCGGTTCGTCGTCCCAGATCAGGTCGACCAGGTAGTCGGTGCTCACCACGCGGTTCGCCTCGAGGAGCAGCGCGGCGAGGATGACCTCCTGCCGGCCCGGCGGGATGCGTACCTGCCCCGCCTGACCGGTCACCTGTAACGGTCCGAGGATCCGGAACACCACCGCGTCCGGGGTCGGCGGACCCCCACCGGGCGAAACGGTCATGAGTCTCCCAGCTGGGGCACGCCTGATCCCGCTCGCACCGTGTGCACGACACGGTCGAGCCGGGAGGGAATACGGGTGGAGCGGGGGCTCAGTCTTCCCGAACACGTCTCCGGTTGTCCATGGTGTGGAGATTCCGTGGGGGCTGACAGGAGGCGCCAGTTCCGGCCATCGTGGCCGAGGCATGGCCCCGCGAGCGCCCGCGCCGGTGATAAGGCGGGGATAGCCCCGGGTTGCGCGCCTGGCGCAGGGTGTACCTGCCGCCTCCCGGAGGGGCCGCGGTCGTACGAAAGGACGTCCCATGAACGGTCGGTACACCAGGCGGATCCCGCCCAGCTCCGTCATCACCGACTCAGGGGTCGACCACGTGCGCCTCGCGTACCACTACCTCGACAACGGCGACCTCGACGGCTACGGCTCCCTCCTGCACGCGGGTCCGCTGGGCCCCGACCTGGAGGGCCCCGGGGCCCGCGGCGCGCGCCACGACATCGTCCGGATCGTCGCGGAGGGGGACTGCGTCGTCGCGATGGGCCGGCTCTCGCCGCAGCAGCGGGACTTCGTCGACGTGTTCACGCTCTCCGACGAGGGGATGCTCCGGGCCTGCCGCCGCTACTACTCCGCGCTGCCCCGCTGAACCCGGCCGGCCAGGGCGGCCGGCAGCGGCGCCAGGCCGAGGAAGCCGAGGGTCAGGGAGGTGGCGGTGCGGTGCCAGGCCCGGGCGTCGCGCAGCATGGCGTGGCCCCCGGCGGCCATGGGTACGGCGAGGGTGTGCGCGCCGGCCCGTTCGGCGCGGTCGAGGAAGTCCCAGGTCTCCCGCGCCGACGTCACCCGGTCGGCCGGGTCGTGGAGGGCGGCCACCCGCCGGCCGCGCAGCCCGTCGACCGGCTCTCCCGCCGGGCACCACGGCGCGAGGGCGACGACACCGCACACGTGCGGGTCGCCGGCCAGCCGCAGGGCCGCACGGCCCCCCATGGAGTGGCCCACGAGCACCACCGGGACGTCGCCCGCCGTGCGCAGCAGGGCCCGCAGGGCCTCCCGGGCGTCCTGGAGGGCGTCCTCGCGCCCCCCGTTCCAGCCCCGGTGCCGGTAGCGGACGTGCCCGACCAGGACGTGGTCGTGGGAGGTGGCGCGGATGACGCCGGTCGCGAACGGCCGCATCCGCAGGGCGGGCAGGTTCAGCCGGGGCGGCGCCTCCAGGGCGTCCGCCCGCCCGCCGTTGAGCACCAGTACGGCGGCCCGCGGCGTGAAGGGCGCCCAGCGGACCACCAGCGCGTCGTGCGCGTCCGCCGTCATCGTCCCCGCTCCGTTCTCCCGTGTTCCCGTACGCCTCAACTCGCCCCCTCCGGCGCCGGATACCAGTCCGCCGGTGTGGGCTCCATGCCGGACCCGCCGTCGCGCGCGGGCCGTACGGCGAGGATCTGGTCCACCCCCATGCGCCGTTCGGCGAACGCCAGCGCGCTGCCCGCCAGGTACAGCCGCCAGACGCGGGCGGTCGTCTCGCCGGCCAGGGAGTCGAACGCGCTCCACCGCTCTTCGAGGGTGTCGCGCCAGGCGTCGATGGTACGCGTGTAGTGCTCGCGCAGGGATTCCACCGAGCGGACCTCGAGGCCGGCCTCCTCCAGGACGCCGACGGTCCGGCCCACGGGGCGCATGTGCATGTCGGGGGCGATGTACGCCTCGATGAACGCGCCGCCGCCCGGAGCGTTGGCGCCCCGGGACATCTGCTGCACCAGCAGGCGGCCGCGCGGCCGCAGGGCGCCGTGCAGCAGCGCGGCGAAGGCCGGGTACTCGGCGTCACCGACGTGCTCGCCCATCTCGATGGCGGTGACGGCGTCGTACCCGCCGGCGTCGATGTTCCGGTAGTGGCGCAGCTGGACGTCGACGAGGTCGCCGAGCCCCTCCCGGGCCACCCGGTCCGCCACGAAGTCGCGCTGGCGACGGGACAGGGTCACCGCCGTGACCCGTGTCTTGTGGGCGCGGGCGGCGTGCAGGCTCAGGGAGCCCCAGCCGCAGCCGACGTCGAGGAGCCGGGACCCCTCGTGGAGGCCGAGCTTGCGGCAGATCAGCTCCAGCTTGTCGTGCTGAGCCTGCTCCAGGCCGTAGCCGGGGTCGTCGGGGCGGGTCCAGTAGGCGCACGAGTAGGCCATCGACGGGTCGAGGAGGAGGGCGTAGAACTCGTTCGACAGGTCGTAGTGGTGGCTGATCGCGGCCCGGTCGCGCGCGGAGCTGTGCAGCCGCCCGCCGAGCCGGGCCCGCGGGGCGTCGGGCGCGCGGGGAGGCAGGCCGACCACCCCCAGGCCCACGGCGAGGCGGGTGACCTGCGCCCATCCGGCGGCGGTGGGTGTGACGCGGCCGTGGTCGCGCACGGACTGCCAGGCCGCGCCGAGGCCCTCGGCCAGGTCCCCTTCGATGTCGAGCTCGCCGGTGATGTATGCCTCGGCGAGTCCGAGTTCGCCCGGCTGCCACAGCAGCCGGCGCAGGGCCCGCGGCGAACGCAGGACGATCACGGGGGCGTCCGCGGGGCCCGCCTCCGTCCCGTCCCACGCGCGCAGGCGCACCGGGAGGGGGCCGGCGAAGAAGTGGTCCAGCAGCTCCGCCAACCGGTCGGCAACGGCCCTCATCACACGTCCTCCAGCATCCGGGGCGGCTGTCGCCTTGCCGGATGCCCGGCGGCCCGTTCATCCGTTCTTCGTAGCGCCGGACGCCGCGGATTGGTGGACGCCGCGGGCCGTCCCGGGCCGGCCGGGGAGAGCGGGGACACGGCACGGGAGGCGGGCGGCGCGGACGCGGGTTCCACTGGGGGGACCAGGGAGTGCGTCGGCGGGCAGTGCGGAGGACAGGCGACATGGCGGAGACCCATCAGGTGCTGCTGATCTCGTTCACGGGGCCGGCCACCGGCCGTGCGGCGTTCCGGGAGGCGCTCGACCTGCCCGGGCTGCGGCAGGCGGCGGTGGTGGAACGCTCGGCCGACGGCCTGCTCGACGTACCGGAGAGCCACGTCAGCGGGGCCGGGGTCGCGACGGCGGGCGCCGGGCTGGTCGGCGGTCTCGTCGGCCTGCTGGGCGGCCCGCTCGGCGTGCTGCTGGGCACGGCGGCGGGCGCGGCCCTCGGCGGCGCCGCCGAGAACCGGCAGCTGCTGGAGGGCGGCGCGGGCCTGATCATGCTGAGCAGCCGGGTGGAGGAGGGGGCGTCGCTCCTGGTGGTGGACCTGCGCGAGTCGTCACCGCAGCCCGGAGACGACCTCGCGCGGCGCCACGGCGGCACGCTGGAGCGGGTCTCGGAGAAGGAGTTCGCGGCGCAGGTCCGCGCCGCTGAGGAAGCGGCGGAGAAGGAGACCGGGGAGCCGGCGGACGGGAAGCCGGGCGATAGGGAGCGGGCGGACGGGGAGACGGCCGACCGGGAGGAGCGGCCCTCCTGACCCTCCCGCTCGGCACGGCGTACGGGTACGGACGCGCGGGCGCCGAGGCGCCTGGCGCCGGGAGAGCCCGGCCGGCCGGCCGGGCGCGTCGTTCGGCCCGCGGTCCCCGCGGGCCCGGTACGAGCGGCCGGTCCCCGCGGGCTCAGTACGATGAGCCGCACTTCACGTGGGACACGCGATCCCCGGACGGGAGGCCAGAGGATGAGAACCCGGCGCGGCACGGGGGACGCCCTGCCTCCACGACGGGGCCAGGGCGAGCTGGAGGCCCAGGTCCTCACCGTCCTCGGCGGCGCGCCGGGGCCGGTCACCGCGGGCTGGGTGCAGGAGCGCCTCCCCGGAACCCTCGCCTACACCACGGTGATGACGATCCTGACCCGCC
The DNA here is from genome assembly GCF_040296725.1 of Streptomyces sp. NPDC002044. Taxonomy (NCBI): domain Bacteria; kingdom Bacillati; phylum Actinomycetota; class Actinomycetes; order Kitasatosporales; family Streptomycetaceae; genus Streptomyces; species Streptomyces sp. NPDC002044. The sequence goes on along the minus strand of NZ_JBEOXU010000156.1, from coordinate 8,427 downwards.
TGCACGCCAAGGGAGCGGTCGTCCGCGAGCGTGCGGGCCGTTCGTTCCAGTGGGTCCCCGTGGCCGACGAGGCGGGGCTCGCGGCCTTGCGGATGCGCAAGGTGCTCGACGGCGAGGCCGACCGGCGGGCGGTGCTCGCCAGCTTCGTCACCTCGCTCCCGCCCGAGGACGAGCGACTGCTGCGGGGCCTCCTCGCGCAGACCGACGAGGACGGGGGCGTGCGGACGGCTCCGCGCGCTCAGCCCTCGCCGACGAGCGCGGTCAGCTCGCGGTCCAGGCTCCAGGTGTCCGCCCCGCTGCCCCGGTAGATGTCCTCCCCGTCCTCGTCGAGGAGGACGTACGTGTTGACGCCCTCGGCGCGGAACCGGTCGCGCAGCGCGTGCCGGGCGTCGGCGAGGTGGGTCAGGGAGCCGCCCGCCGCGGGGGCGGCGAAGCCCTGGAGTCCCGTGCCGGCGCCCGGTCCGGCCACGGCGACCACGTGGACGCGGCCCAGGTGGCGGTCGGCCAGCGCGGCGGTTTCGAGGGCCTGGGCGGGACACTCCGCGCAGGTCGCCCCGTAGAACCACAGCAGGACGGGTTTGCCCGCCAGTGCCGTGGCGTCGAAGGCCGAGCCGTCGACGGTCTTCGCCGCGAAGCGGAGCGCCTCCGGGACGGCCCGCGCCGCCGACTCGGCCTGGGGCCCCGCGGCGCCCAGGAGGGGGCCGGGGGTCTCGGGTGACGTGCACGCGGCGAGGGGCAGACACAGAGCGGCGAGCAGGGCAGACGCGGCGATACGGGAACGCAGCATGGGTGGCACTCTCCCGGTCGGGTTCGGACCGCAACACCGGCAGCCGGGGCCGGTGCGCCGCCGTCCCGGCCGGACCTCGGCCCGGGGTGCCCGGACAAGCAAAGAATCTAGGCATATGAAGAAAATATGATGCTATGAGACGCGACTCCGGGGCCCGCTTCACCCGGACGGCGGACCGGGAACCCGATCCGCTCTCGTCTTTTCTACAGAGCTGTAGAAACATAGGGTGGAGCGGGGTGCCTGACGTGGCACCTTTGCCCGCCCTTTACGATTGTGGCGGGGGACCCTCCCCGCCACGCAACCCCGCGGGGCCGCCGGACGGCGGCCCGCCGAGTGAAGAAGGAGCAGCAGACCCGCAATGGGTGAACCTCCCAGTCCGAGCCGTGCCACGACCTGCCCGCAGATTCTCGCGACGGGAACGGGGGTGGCACGGTGACCGAGATCCTGCTGTTGCTCCTGGCCCTCGCCCTGACGCTGACGTGCGCGGTGTTCGTCGCGGCCGAGTTCTCGCTGACCACGGTCGAGCGCAGTGAACTCGAACGCGCCGCCGAGGCGGGCGAGCGGGGCGCCGAAGGCGCCCTGAAGGCCGCGAAGCGCCTCACCTTCCAGCTGTCCGGCGCCCAGCTGGGCATCACCGTGACCTCCCTGGTGATCGGCATGCTCGCCGAGCCGTCCGTCTCCGCGCTGCTGCGCGGCCCGCTGACCGCCATCGGCCTCCCCGAGGGGGCCGTGGCGACCACGGCGACCCTGCTCGGAGTGGCCCTGTCCACCGTCGTCCTGATGGTGATCGGCGAGCTGGTTCCGAAGAACTGGGCGATCTCCCGCCCGCTGGCCGTCGCCAAGGTCGTCGCGGGACCGCAGCGCGGCTTCACGGCCGCTTTCGCCCCGCTGATCCGCCACCTGAACAACACCGCCAACCGCCTCGTACGCCGCTTCGGCCTGGAGCCCGCCGAGGAGCTGGCCTCCGCCCGAACCCCGGAGGAGCTGGTGGCCCTCGCCCGGCACTCCGCCCGCGAGGGCGTGATCGAGGCGGACTCGGCCGAGCTCTTCGTGAAGACCCTGCACCTGGCCGACCTGACCGCCGAGAACGTGATGACCCCGCGCGTCGACGTCCAGGCCCTGGAACTGCACGCGGCCGCCTCCGACGCCGCGAAGCTGACGCTGGCCACCGGCCTGTCCCGGTTCCCCGTCTACCGCGACTCCCTGGACGAGGTGGTCGGCACCGTACACATCCGCGACGTCCTGGCCCTGGACGAGGACATGCGCCCGGTCACCCCGGTCGCCGACCTGATGACGTCCGCGCTGATGGTGCCGCACTCCCTGCCGGTCGACACCCTGCTCGGGCGGCTGCGCCGGTCCCGCACCATGGCCGTGATCATCGACGAGTACGGCGGCACCGCCGGCGTCGCCACGGTCGAGGACATCGTCGAAGAGGTCGTCGGCGAGGTCCGCGACGAGCACGACCCGATGGAGGTCCCCGACCTCATCGAAGGCCCGGAACACGACGGCCGCCGCGTGTGGGAGGCCGACGGGAGCGTCCGGCTCGACGAGCTCGAAGAGATCGGATTCGACGTACCCGAGGGCCCCTACGAGACCCTTGCCGGGCTCATCGCCACCGAACTGGCGCGGATCCCCGCCGAAGGGGACACCGTCACCGTCGACGGCTGGCAGCTGTCCGTGCTCGACGTCGACCACCACCGCGCCGACCGGGTCACCGTCATGGCGCCCCCGGCTGATGCCGCCACCACCGAGGAACAGGGCCGATGACCGCGATCCAACTGCTGATCGGTGCCTTCACCCTGATCACCAACGCCTTCTTCGTCGGCGCCGAGTTCGCCCTCATCTCCGTACGCCGCAGCCAGATCGAACCGGCGGCGGCCAAGGGCGACCTCCGCGCCAGGACCACCCTGTGGGGGCTCCAGCACCTCTCCGCGGTGATGGCCACCGCCCAGCTCGGCATCACCGTCTCCTCCCTGGTCCTGGGCGCCGTGGCCGAACCGGCCATCGCGCACCTGCTGGAACCCCCCTTCGAGGCGCTCGGGGTACCCGAGGGGCTGATCCACCCGATCGCGTTCGTCATCGCGCTCACCGTGGCGACGTACCTGCACATGCTGGTCGGCGAGATGGTCCCCAAGAACATCGCGCTCGCCGCTCCGGCGCCCACCGCGCTGCTCCTGGGCCCGCCGCTGGTCGCCCTCACCCGGGCCCTGCGCCCGTTCGTCTTCGGCATCAACGCCTTCGCCAACGTCCTGCTGCGCCTGCTCAAGGTCGAGCCGAAGGACGAGGTCGGCGCGGTCTTCACCGACGACGAGCTGGCCCGCCTCGTGAAGGACTCCAGCGCCGCCGGCCTCCTCGGCCCGGAGGACGGGGAGCGCCTGCGGGACGCGCTCGAACTCGGCACCCGGCCGGTCGGCGACATCATGGTCCCGCTGGACCGCGTCGTGACCGTCGGCCACGACATCACCCCCCGCGCCCTGGAACGGACCGCCGCGCGGTATGGGTATTCCCGCCTGCCCGTCGCCGGACCCGACGCGCAGATCCTGGGCTACCTGCACATCAAGGACGCCCTCGCGGCGGCCGACCGCACCGCGCCCTTCCCGCGCAGCGCCCTCCACCCGATCACCAAAGTGTCCCTCGGCACCCCGCTCGACGACACGATGACCGCGATGCGGACGGCGGGCACGCACCTGGCCGCCGTCACGGGGGACGCCGACGCGGTGATCGGCTTCGTCACCATGGAAGACCTGCTCGAAGAGCTCGTCGGCGCCGCCGCCCAGGACGGCGACGCCTGATCCGTACCGTCCGACGGCCGGTACCGCCCCCGCGGTGCCGGCCGTCGTCCGTACCGGCGTCCGTACCGGCGGTCCGGGACCGGTGCGTCACGCGCACGACGGTCGGTCGTTGTGCCGCCATGGATGATTTCATGGTGAAGATCCCGGCCGACTGGCTCTCCCGGGTGTTCCTCTCGCTCCGCCACGCCACCTCCGACGACGCCCAGGTCGTGGCCGCGGAGCTCCAGCCGTTCACCGAGAAGCCCGGACAGCGCGTGCCGGTGCCCCGCAACACGGTGCTGCGCACCGAGCAGGCGCTCCAGGGCGAGCTGCGGTGCGTCGAGGGCGGTGCCCGCCGGGAGGAGCTGTCCGAGCAGGTCCGCTACCTGGTCAACGCCCGGCTGAGCCTGTAGCCGGACCCGCGCCGGGCCCCGCGCCCGGGCGGGCCCCGGCGCGGTGGACGCGGGCCAGGACGAGGACGGTGTCGTCGGTGGGCGGGTCGGGCAGCAGGTTCGTCAGGATGCGGTCCGCCATCGCCTCCAACGGCCCGTTCGCCCGGCGGACTTCGGTCCGCAGCGCCTCTAGGCCCGCGTCGATGTCCCGGCCGCGGGACTCGATGAGGCCGTCCGTGTAGAGGACCAGGACCGCGCCGTCGGGCAGTTCCCGCTCCACCGTCCGGAAGGGCAGGCCCCCGACTCCCAGGGGGACGCCCAGGACCTCGTCGACGGTGTCGACCGTCCCGTCCGGCCGCAGGACCAGCGGCGGGGGGTGGCCGGCTCCGGCGATCCGGGCGCGGCCGGTCGTCGCGTCGTAGACGAGGTAGAGACACGTGGCCAGCTCGATGCCGGCCTCCTGGGCGCAGGCGTCGAGCTCGGCGAGCAGGGCGTCCGGCCGCTCGTGGTGCGCGGCCAGCGCCTTGGTGGTGATGCGGAGCCGGCCCATGTCGGTGGCGGCGGGAACGCCGTGCCCCATCACGTCGCCGACCACGAGGGCGACCCGGTCGCCCGGCAGGCTGATCACGTCGTACCAGTCGCCGCCGACCTCGGTGATGCGGCTGCCGGGCAGGTACCGGTGGGCGACCTCCACGTACGGGCTCGTCGCCAGGGCACTGGGCAGCAGGGCCCGCTGGAGGGTGAGCGAGATGTCCTGGACCCGGCTGTAGAGGCGGGCGTTGTCCAGACAGATCGCGGCGCGCGAGGCGAGTTCCCCGCCCAGGCCGAGGTCGTCCTCGGTGAAGGCCGGCCGGTCCGCGGACCGGCCGAAGACGGCGAGTCCCTGGACCGTGTCCCGGGCGATCAGCGGGGCCACGAGGAGGCAGGCCACCCCGCTGTCGGACAGCAGCCGGGCGCGGGACTCGATGAGGACGGTCCGGGCGAGGAAGTCCGCGTCGACCACGGCGGACACCGGCCGGCCCGTGCGCAGCATGTCGTGGATGACCGACCCGGGCGGGTAGCGCACCCGTTCCACTCCGGAGACGAGTTCGGGGGCCGGGGGCGGCAGGACCGTCCCCGAGGCGATCCGCCGGGTGATCAGCGGACGGTCGGGGTCGAACCGCTCCGTCTCGTCCATCCACTCCACGACTTCGACCACGGCGCCGTCGCAGAAGTCGGGCATCACGACGTCGACCAGCTCCTGGGCCGTGCGGCGCACGTCCAGGGTGGTGCCGAGGCGGGCGGAGGCCCGGTCCAGCAGGGCCAGGCGCCGACGGGCGGCGCTGGCTTCCAGAATGGCCCGCTCGCGGTCGGTCACGTCCACCATCAGCCCGCCCACCCCCGGGCGGGAGCCGGCCACCCCGCTGAGCGGGAAGAAGGTGACCGACCGCACCTGGTCGCGGTCCGGATGCCCCTTCGGACGCAGGCCCACCAGCGTTCCCACCACCGGGACCCCGCCCTCGGCGACCGCCCGGACCATGCGCCGGTACTCACCGCCGTCGGACATGATCATGACCTCGTCCACGGGCCGCCCGATGTGTTCCTCCACGGGGAGCCCGTCCATGTCCGCCAGCGCCTGGTTGAGGTGGACGTACCGCAGGTCCTGATCGAGCATGACCAGCCCGACGGGGCAGGTCTCGAAGAGGGCGTCGAGGAAGGCCAGATTGGTCTTGACCCGGTCGAGTTCGCGGCTCCGGCTCGCCAGGCCCATCACCACCGACCGCCCTGCGGCGCCCTGTACGGGGAAGACCCGGAAGCCGCACGCGAAGTCCGTGCCGTCCCGGTGCCGCGCCGTCAGCGGACCCCGCCAGTACCCCTGCGCCCGGGCCCGTTCCAGCAGGGCGGCGGCCGTCGCGGCCGACTCCGCCGGACCGCCGGCGAACAGCAGGGCGCCGGGCCGTCCCAGGACGGCGGCGGCCTCGTGGCCGAAGAGGTCCCGGGCGCCCGGCCCCCAGTACTGGACGAGGCCGTCGTCATCGAAGCCGAAGACGGCCACCGCCACGTGCTCGAGCAGGGTCCCCGGCTCGGACCGGAACGGTCCGTTGCGGGCATCGTCCCCCCGCCGGACCGATGGCACCAGACGCCCCTTCCAGCCGTCGTTCTGTCCCGTCCAGTATGCGGAGACGCTCCACCGGGCGCGCTCCGGCGCGGCGGCGCCCGCCTCCGGGTGCCGCCGCGCGGCCGGGTGCAGGGGCACGGGGCCCGGCGTACGGTGGGGACGGCGGTCGCGGAGACGGCAGCCTCCGCGCAGGGTGACGGGAGTCCGACATGGCTGGTGAGGTCTCCTTCTTCGAGCTCGGCGTGGGCGATGCCGGGCAGGCCCGTACGTTCTTCGGCGGGCTGTTCGGCTGGGACTTCGAGCCGGGTACGACCGACGGCGGCGGTTTCGCCATCCGGACGCCCAACGTGCCCGGCGGGCTGCACGGCGCCGACTCCGGCGCGAGCCCCTATCTGTTCTTCCGGGTCGACGACATGGAGGCGGCGCTCGTCCGGGTCCGCGAGCTCGGCGGCTCGGCCGACGACGTCGAGCTGGGCGGCGGCGAGGAGTCGGTCGCCCGGTTCGGCCGCTTCCAGCTCTGCCAGGACGACCAGGGGACGCCGTTCGGACTGCACCAGCCGCCGCCGGGAGCCTGAAGCGCGAGTGGGGGTGCCTCAGTCGAGGTAGGTGAAGGGGAGCGGGTTCGTGAACTGCCCGCAGGGGGTGGCCGCGTAGGCGGAGACGGTCGCTGCCGTGGGCGGCGGCGGGTACGCGTCGTCATGGCGGAGCCTTCCGGCGAGGGAACGGAACCGGAGGAGCCCGGGCCCGCCCCATCATGGGGAAGCCGTACCGTGTGAATCCAGGACAAACCGCCGATGTCGCCCATGATCCCGCGAGCCCCGTATGGAGCACCGCTCCGGGAGGCGCCGCGCCGTGGCGGGTACGGGTGCACATGTCCCGGCCGCGGGCGAGACCCACCCCGGAGCCGCACGGCACGTGCCCCGAGGCCGGTACCCGCGCCCATCCGTTCCACCACCGCACGGAAGGAACCCCGCATGCGGACCGTCACCCTGAACAACGGCGTCGAGATGCCCGTCCTCGGCTTCGGCGTGTACCAGATCCAGGCCGGGCAGACCGAGCGCGCCGTCAGTGACGCCCTCGCCGCCGGCTACCGCTCCCTGGACACGGCGGCCGCCTACGGCAACGAGGAAGCCGTCGGCCGTGCGATCAGGTCCAGCGGGATCCCGCGTCAGGACCTGTTCGTCACCACCAAGCTGTGGGTCTCGGACGCCGGGGAGGACAAGGCCAAGCGCGCCTTCGACACCTCACTGCGCAAGCTGGGCCTGGACCACCTCGACCTGTACCTGATCCACCAGCCCTACGGCGACGTGTACGGTTCCTGGCGCGCCATGGAGGCCCTGCACCACCAGGGCCTCGTCCGGGCGATCGGAGTCTCGAACTTCCACGGCGACCGGCTCGTCGACCTGATCGACCACAACGAGATCACCCCCGCCGTCAACCAGGTCGAGACCCACCCGTTCCACCAGCGCACCACCGACCAGGAGCTGATGCGCGAACGCGGGGTGCAGATCGAGTCCTGGGGCCCCTTCGCCGAGGGCCGCAACGATCTCTTCACCCACCCCGAGCTCAGCCGGATCGCGACTGCACACGGCAAGTCCGTGGCGCAGGTCGTCCTGCGCTGGCTCGTCCAGCGTGACGTCGTGGTGATCCCCAAGTCGGTGCGCGCCGAGCGCATGGCCGAGAACCTCGACGTCTTCGACTTCGAGCTCACCGCCGGGGAGATGGCGGCCGTCGCCGCCCTGGACACGGGGGAGTCGCTGTTCTTCGACCACCGCGACCCCGTCATGGTCAGCCGGCTCGGCACCCACACCCTGGACGGCTGAACCGGGCCGCCGCGCGGCGGCACGCACCGGCGGACAACCCCTGGCCAGGGCTGGCGGACCTGTTGACGGAACGTCGCATAATGAGCCCGTGACCCATGGGAATGACAGCGCCGAAGACGGCGCACAGGACGACGGCGGCATGTCCGTCATCGCGATCCCGCTCGGCCTGCTGGCCGGAGTGGTGGTGGGCGTGTTCCTCGACAACGTGGGACTCGGGCTCGCCATAGGGCTCTCCGCCGGTGCGGCGGTCAGCGCGATCGGCTCCGCGCGGAGCCGGTCGCGCGGCGCGGACGACGGGACCTGACCCTCCCCTCCCGCTGACCGTCCGCGGGAGGGGGCGGGGCCCCGCCGGCACCGGCTAGAGCGGTGATGCCGCCAGCCGGGCCTTGGGCGCTGTCCGGTCGACCCGGTTCCGGTGCGGGACGGCGGCGGGTGGAACGGCGGCGGGTGGAACGGCCTGCGGTGTGGTGTCGGTGAGGAGGGTGATGAGGGTGGTGCGGGCGCGGGCTACGCGGGAGCGGACGGTGCCGATGGGGCAGTTGATGGTGGTGGCGGC
>NZ_JBEOXU010000155.1:0-13405 GCF_040296725.1 Streptomyces sp. NPDC002044 | reverse complement strand
CTATCAGACTCTTTCGGGCCCGATTCCCGGTCGAAGCGGGATTCGCTTTCCAGGTATTCGCTTTCGCGCTTTCCTTTCCGGCGATTCCGACTCTATCAGAAGGTTTCCACCGGATTTCCCGGCTTCGGATTCCTGGATGAGGAGTCGAATGCGGCCCCGCATGGAATTCAATTCCTTGGGGCGAGAGAGACTTTAAACCATCACTGCCGAACTTGTCCAGTTCGAGGCAACCGTTCGAATCTACCTCCCCGCTCGGTCCGTGTCAACGGGCTTTGCGGGACGACGAGGAGACTAGCAGCTCAGCGGGCCCGTCCGCACATCACGCAGCGGTGGGGAGCGTCGCCGTCTGGTCGGCGGCTTCGACGTCGCCCACCTCGCCCGCGCGGGAGGCCCTGCCGCCCAGGACGTACACGTAGACCAGGAAGGCCGCCTCGGCGGCGATGCCGATCAGGATGCGGGCCCAGGTCGGGAGGCCGGAGGGGGTGACGAAGCCTTCGATCAGGCCCGAGACGAAGAGGACCGCCGCGAGGCCCAGGGCCATGCCGAGGGCCGCCCGGCCCTGTTCGGCCAGGGCGGTCCGGCGCGTGCGGGGGCCCGGATCGATGACCGTCCAGCCCAGGCGCAGGCCCGTGCCCGCGGCGACGAAGACCGCCGTCAGTTCGAGCAGGCCGTGCGGGAGGATCAGGCCGAGGAAGACGTCGAGGCGGCCGGCGGCCGACATCAGGCCGATGCCGACGCCGACGTTGACCATGTTCAGGAAGAGGATCCAGAGCACCGGCAGGCCCAGGAAGGCGCCGAGGACCAGGCACATCGCGGCGGCTTTGGCGTTGTTCGTCCAGACCTGGGCCGCGAACGAGGCCGCGGGGTGGCTGGAGTAGTACGTCTCGTACTCGCCGCCCGGCCGGGTGAGGGCCTTCAGGTCCTCCGGGGCCCCGATCGCCCCCTGGACCTCGGGGTGCGTCGCGATCCACCAGCCGATGAGCACACCGACGGCGGTGGAGAGCAGCGCGGTCGGTATCCACCAGCGGCGGCTGCGGTACACGGCCGCCGGGAAGCCGGCCGTGAAGAAGCGGGCGGCGTCGCGCCAGCTCGCCCGGCGGGTGCCCGTCACCGTCGCGCGGGCGCGGGCGACCAGCTGGGTCAGCCGGCCGATGAGCATCGGGTCGGGGGCGCTGGACTGGATCTGGGAGAGGTGGGTCGACGTGCGCTGGTAGAGCGCGACGAGCTCGTCGGCCTCGTCGCCGGTGAGCTTGCGGCCGCGGCCCAGGAGCTGCTCCAGGCGGTCCCATTCCGCGCGGTGTGCCGTCACGAAGACGTCGAGATCCATCCGGTTGCCGCTCCCCTGCCCCAGGTCCCCAGTTTCTGCCTACTCGTAATGTGTTCAGCTTGGCAGACTGGGTGCCAAAGGGGCGGGTCAGGTCACGTGAAGGGTGTTGTGGTGAGCGATCTGGTGACGGGGGACGCGGTAGTCCTGGGGCTCCGGCCCGCGAGGGTGCCGAGCCGGGCGCTGGCCTACGTCCTCGACCTGGTCGTGTACCTGCTGGCCTATCTGATCGTCATGATCGGGCTGGTGTTCGCGATGGCGGAGCTGGACGACGCCGCGCAGGCGGCGGTGACGGTGGCGAGCGGGCTGCTGCTGGTGGTCGGTGTGCCGATCGCGGTGGAGACGCTGACCCACGGGCGGTCCCTCGGCAAGCTGGCCTGCGGGCTGCGGGTGGTCCGGGACGACGGCGGCCCGATCCGTTTCCGGCACGCGCTGGTGCGCGGGTCCATGGGGGTCGTGGAGCTGCTGATGACGTTCGGGTCCGTGGCGTGCATCGCCTCGCTCGCGTCGGAGCGGGGCCGGCGGATCGGTGACGTGTTCGCGGGGACGCTGGTGGTACGGGAACGGGTGCCCGGGGCGCGGGTCATGCCGGTGCCGCCGCCGCCCCCGTGGCTGGCCGGCCGGTTCGCCGGGCTGGACCTGTCGGGGGTGCCGGACGGGCTGTGGCTGGCGATACGCCAGTACCTGACGCGGATGGCCCAGCTGGATCCGCAGGTGGGCGCGGCGATGGCGGCGCGGCTCGCGGACGACCTGGTGGCACGGACCGGTACGCCGCCGCCGGCCGGGGTGCCGGCGGCCGCGTACCTGATGGCCGTCGTGCACGAGCGGCAGTCGCGGGACGCGGCGCGGGCCTTCGCGGGCACGGTCCCGGGTGGGACGCCGGGCGCCGCTCCGGTGGGGGCGCCGGGCTGGGCTTCCGCGCCCGCTTCGGTGCCGGTGCCGGTGCCAGTGGCAGCGCCGGTCACGGCTCCGGCTCCGGCCGTCGCTCCCGGGTACGCCGACCCCGCCGGGCCTGCGGTGCCGCAGGCGCCGCGCAACCGTGGTGGGTTCGCGCCGCCCGCCTAGCCAGTGCCGTGCCCTAGCCGGTGGGGTCCGGGAACGTCGAGGGCGGGGTCTCCAGGTGCTCCAGCTCGATGCCCGGCGCCGAGAGGACCACGTCCCCGGCGATGTGGACGGTGTGCACCTCGCCGGTGTCCAGCGCGCTGACCTCGTACGCGTCCACCAGGAGCGGGCCGCTGTCCGTGGGGTGCTCCTCGCGCCGCAGCAGGGCCCAGGACTGGTCGACCGTACGGGGGGCCAGCACCGGGTCGGTGAGGGCGACGAGGCGGACGCGGGTGCCCGGGGCTCCCGGCGTCGGGCGGAGCAGGCGGGCCGTCGCGACGAGGAAGGCCGGTGAGGTGCCGGTGAAGCCCGGGGCGCGGACGGTGCCCTCGGTGGCCTCGGCGCCGGCCGGGTCGGTGCGGACCCAGGTGACGCCGTCGATGGCGGCCCCCCGTACCTGCCAGCTGTACGCGTTGGCCTCCAGGCGGATGGGGCGGCCCAGCTCGTCGATCGCCAGGTCGACGGAGCCCCGGTGGTCGCCGTTCGGGGCGGTGAGCTGGGAGACGTAGCGCCAGCCGGAGGGGCCGGGCGCGCAGTGGAAGTGTTCCTCGCCGAGGGGGGTGTGGTCGTGCGGGTCGTGGAGCGAGTAGCGGCCGCGGGGCATGGCGTACTCCCTGGATCGTTCACGTCGTGCGTGCGCACGGGGCAGGCCCCCGGCAGGTGTGCCGGGGGCCTGACTCGGAAAGGGCCGGGTGCTGCGGATCCGTGGGGATCAGTAGCGGTAGTGGTCCGGCTTGTACGGGCCGCTCACGTCGACGCCGATGTAGGCGGCCTGCTCCGGGCGCAGGGTGGTGAGGCGGACGCCGAGGGCGTCGAGGTGGAGGCGGGCGACCTTCTCGTCGAGGTGCTTGGGCAGCACGTAGACGTCGGTCGGGTACTCGGAGGGCTTCGTGAAGATCTCGATCTGGGCCAGGGTCTGGTCCGCGAAGGAGTTCGACATGACGAAGGAGGGGTGGCCGGTCGCGTTGCCGAGGTTGAGCAGGCGGCCCTCGGAGAGCACGATGAGGACCTTGCCGTCGGGGAACTTCCAGGTGTGGACCTGGGGCTTGACCTCGTCCTTGACGATGCCGTCGATCTTCGCGAGGCCGGCCATGTCGATCTCGTTGTCGAAGTGGCCGATGTTGCCCACGATCGCCTGGTGCTTCATCTTGGCCATGTCGGCGGCCATGATGATGTCCTTGTTGCCCGTGGTCGTGATGAAGATGTCGGCCGTCGCCACGACGTCGTCGAGGGTGGCGACCTGGTAGCCGTCCATGGCGGCCTGGAGGGCGCAGATCGGGTCGATCTCGGTGACGATGACGCGGGCGCCCTGGCCGCGCAGCGACTCCGCACAGCCCTTGCCGACGTCGCCGTAGCCGAAGACGACGGCGGTCTTGCCGCCGATGAGGACGTCGGTGGCGCGGTTGATGCCGTCGATCAGGGAGTGGCGGCAGCCGTACTTGTTGTCGAACTTCGACTTGGTGACGGCGTCGTTCACGTTGATCGCCGGGAAGAGCAGGGTGCCCTCGGCCATCATTTCGTACAGGCGGTGCACGCCGGTGGTGGTCTCCTCGGTCACGCCGCGGATCTCGGACGCGAGCTGCGTCCACTTCTGCGGGTTCTCACCGAGGGTGCGGTTGAGGAGCGTGAGGATGTACGCGTACTCCTCGGAGTCCGCCGTGGACGGGTCCGGGGCCGCGCCGGCCTTCTCGAACTCGACGCCCTTGTGGACGAGGAGGGTGGCGTCGCCACCGTCGTCGAGGATCATGTTCGGGCCGCCGGTGGGGGTGTTCGGCCAGGTCAGCGCCTGCTCGGTGCACCACCAGTACTCCTCCAGCGTCTCGCCCTTCCAGGCGAAGACGGGGATGCCCTGCGGGTTCTCCGGGGTGCCGTTCGGGCCGACCGCGATGGCGGCGGCCGCGTGGTCCTGGGTGGAGAAGATGTTGCACGAGGCCCAGCGGACGTCGGCGCCGAGGGCCGCGAGGGTCTCGATGAGCACGGCCGTCTGCACGGTCATGTGCAGGGAGCCGGTGATCCGGGCACCGGCCAGGGGCTGGGCGTCCGCGTACTCGGCGCGGATCGACATCAGGCCCGGCATCTCGTGCTCGGCCAGGGTGATCTCCTTGCGGCCGAAGGCGGCAAGGGAGAGGTCTGCGACCTTGAAGTCCATGGGTGCTGCTCCTCATGGTTCGAGAGGGTGGGTACGGCTCTGGGCCGTGCGCCGGACGGCTGGGGTACCCCGGACGAGTCTGGGGGATGGAACACCGAGCACAGTCCGTCGGGGGCCCTCTCTCCCCTCGGCCGGTCGCGAAGACCGCCCGCCGCCATCAGCAGCGACGCCTGACACTGATGACGAATCTACACCGATCGGCGGCGCGTGCCCCAGTCGCCCGGGGGAAGAGGCCAGTTCTGAGGTCGGGTCCTCCGGCGGGAGGTTTCGGGGCCTTTCGGACTTTCAATCCACCTCTGACGTGCGGGAGGATGCCGGTGGATCGGTACTTCCGCACGATCCCCGCAGGACACACGGCGTGAAGGAGATTTCTGTGACCAGTCCGGCCGGCCCTCCCGCAGGCGGGGGCGCAAGCGGGCAGAAGCGCCTGAAGCTGCTCGCCGTCACCGCGTGTCCCACGGGCATCGCGCACACCTACATGGCCGCGGAGAAGCTCCAGCAGGCCGCCGACGAGCTCGGCATCGACATGAAGGTGGAGACGCAGGGCTCCATCGGTGCCGAGAACGTGATCACTGACAACGATGTCAAGTCCGCCGACGGCATCATCATCGCCGCCGACAAGGAGGTCGACCGGGAGCGCTTCGCCGGCAAGCGGGTGCTGTCGACCGGAGTCGCCGACGGCATCCACAAGCCGAAGGAACTCATCGAGCGGGTCCAGAGCGCTCCGGTGCAGGCCGGGACCGCCCCGGCGGGCGGGGACGGGAGCGGGGGCGGCCGGGAGCGCAGCGCCGCGTACAAGGCCCTCATGAACGGCGTCTCCCACATGATCCCGTTCGTGGTCGTGGGCGGGCTGCTGCTCGCCGTCTCGATCGCGCTCGGCGGGCACTCCTCCTCGAAGGGCATCACCTTCGACGAGGGGTCCTTCTGGTTCTACGTCAACGCGCTCGGCACCCTCGGTTTCACGCTGATGCTGCCGATCTTCTCCGGCTACATCGCCTACGCCCTCGGCGACCGGCCGGCGCTGGTGCCCGGCATGATCGGCGGCTTCCTCGGCGCCGACGCCACCACCATCTACAAGGCCGACGCGAACGCCGGCTTCCTGGGGGCCATCGCCACCGGGTTCCTGGCGGGCTACCTCGTCATCTGGATCAAGAAGGTGAAGGTCCCGAAGTTCGTCCAGCCGATCATGCCGATCATCGTGATCCCGATCGTGTCGACACTGGCGCTGGGGCTGTTCTACATCTACGTGATCGGGCAGCCGATCTCCTGGGTGTTCACGCACCTGACCAGCTGGCTGAACGGGATGACCGGCTCCAGCGCGGTCCTGCTGGGCGCCATCATCGGCCTGATGATCGCCTTCGACATGGGCGGGCCGGTCAACAAGACGGCCTTCCTCGTCGCGGTCGGCCTGATCGGCACCAACAACACCGTCATGGGCATGGCCGCCGCCGCGATCCCCGTCATGCCGCTGGGCCAGGGCCTGGCCACGCGGCTGCGGCGCACGATGTACAGCGACCAGGAGCGCGAGACCGGCATCGCCGCGCTCTTCATGGGCTGCTTCGGCATCTCGGAGGGCGCGATCCCCTTCGCCGCCGCGCGGCCGGCGCAGGTCATCCCGGCGAACATGCTGGGCGGCGCGGTGGCCGGTGCCATCGCGGGCATCGCCGGGGTCACGAACTCGGTGCCGCACGGCGGCCCGATCGTCTCCGTGTTCGGCGCCGTCGGCGGGGTCGGCATGTTCTTCGTCGCCATCGCGGCGGGCACCGTCGTCACCGCGCTGACCACCAACGCCCTGATCGGGCTCAAGCAGCGCCGGGCGGGCGACGCGCCGGCCGGCCCGAAGGCGCCGGCGTCCGAGCCGGTGCTGGTCGGAGCGGGTGCGGGGACCGGAGTCGCCGCCGGTGCGGGTGCGGGCGTCGCCGCCGGTGCGGGTGCCGCTGACCCCGTACGGGAGACCGACGTGCCCGCCGCGGCCGTGGACGAGCCCGAGGTGCTGTCCGGTTACCTGACCGGGCGGACCGTGAAGACGGAGCTGGTCTCGGACTCCAAGGAGGCGGCGATCCGCGAGATGGCGCAGATGCTGGCCGGCACCGGGAACGTCCGGGACGTGGACGAGCTGGTACGGGTCGCCCTCGCCCGGGAGGCGCAGGGTACGACCGGTCTCGGCGAGTCCATCGCGATCCCGCACGCCAAGACGGACGCGGTGACCCGCCCCACGGTGGGCTTCGCCCGGTCCGGCGAGGGCATCGAGTGGGGCTCGCTGGACGGTACGAAGGCCCGGCTGGTCTTCATGATCTCGGTGCCCGAGGCCGCGGCGGGCGACGAGCACCTGCGCATCCTGGCGCTGCTGTCGCGCAAGCTCATGGACACCGGGTTCCGGGAGCGGCTGCAGAGCGCTCCGGACGTCCCGGCGGTCCTGGAGGTGCTGCGGGAGATCCGGTAGCACCGCGTACGACGGGTGAGGGCGCCCGCGGCCTGATGGCCGCGGGCGCCCTCACGTGCCGGGCGCGAGCCCGGACCCTCAGTGGCCGTCGCCGCCGGGGGTCTTCGCCGGGTCGGGCGAGGAAGCCGCGGCCGCGGCCTGGTAGATGTCCGGCTCCAGGTAGATCACCCGGGCGATCGGGACCGCCTCGCGGATGCGGGTCTCGGCGGCGTTGATCGCGTGGGCCACCTCGGCCGCGGTCTCGTCGCTCTTGACCGCGATCTTCGCCGCGACCAGCAGCTCCTCGGGGCCGAGGTGCAGGGTGCGCATGTGGATCAGGCTGGTGACGGTGTGTCCGTCGACGACGGCGGCCCTGATCTTCTCGATGTCGTCGATGCCCGCGGCCTCACCGAGCAGCAGGGACTTGGTCTCCGCCGCCAGGATGATCGCGATGACGATCAGCAGGACGCCGATGCACAGGGTGCCGATGCCGTCCCAGACGCCGTTGCCGGTCAGCAGGGCGAGGCCGACGCCGCCGAGGGCCAGGACCAGGCCGACGAGCGCGCCGAGGTCCTCCAGGAGCACGACGGGCAGCTCCGGGGCCTTGGCGCGCTTGACGAACTGGCGCCAGGACAGGTTCCCGCGGACCAGGTTCGACTCCTTGATCGCGGTGCGGAAGGAGAAGGACTCCGCGATGATCGCGAAGAGGAGGACGCCGACGGGCCAGTACCAGTGCGTGATCTCGTGCGGGTCGTGGATCTTCTCGTAGCCCTCGTAGATGGCGAACATGCCACCGACGGTGAAGAGCACGATGGAGACGAGGAAAGCGTAGATGTACCGCTCGCGGCCGTACCCGAAGGGGTGCTCGGGCGTCGCCTCGCGCTTGGCCTTCTTTCCGCCGAGGAGCAGCAGCCCCTGATTGCCCGAGTCCGCGAGCGAGTGGACGCTTTCCGCGAGCATCGACGAGGATCCGCTGAAGAGGTACGCCACGAATTTGGCTACAGCGATGGCGAGGTTGGCGGCGAGTGCCGCCACGATCGCCTTGGTACCGCCCGACGCGCTCATGGATTCAGGGTGTCCTTCCTAGGCACTGTCTACCGGCCGCACATTGTTGCAGCTACCCCGGCGACAGCGCGTCAGACGATCACCGTCGCACGGAATACGGTGCCGGTTCCCGACAGTTCGGCCTTTTCGCCCGCCGGTACGAACACCGACTCGCCGGGCGTCAGACCGAGTTCGCCGACCCGGGGGGCGCCCGCGGTGCAGAGCAGGATCTGCGCGGTGTCCGCCGGGAGCATCCGGGAGGCGCCGCCGGGTGCGAGCAGGAAGCGGGAGAGGCGGAACTCGTCGATGGGGGTCTCGTAGACCTCCTCGCCGTCACCCTCGGGGCGCAGCACGGCCGGGTCGCCCGACTCGAACCGTACGACCTTCAGCAGCTCGGGCACGTCCACGTGTTTGGGGGTGAGCCCGGCGCGCAGCACGTTGTCGGAGTTGGCGAGCAGCTCGACGCCCAGGCCGTCGATGTAGGCGTGCGGGACGCCGGCGCCGAGGAACACGGCCTCGCCGGGCTGGAGCCGGAAGTGGTTCAGGAGCAGGGCGGCGATGATCCCGGGGTCGCCGGGGAAGTGGTGGACCAGGGCGGCGTACGGCGCGTACGGCCCGCCGAGGCGCTCGGCGGCGGCCGCGGTCTCGGTGACGGTGCGGGCCATCTGCTCGCGGTCCGCGGTCAGTACGGCGGTCAGCACCTCGCGCAGCGCGGCGTCCTCGGGGTGGGCGCGCAGCAGGTCGGCGTACGGCTTGAGGGAGTCGACGCCGAGGCCGTCGAGGAGGCCGGCGGTCTCGTCGGGCCGGCGGAAGCCGCAGAACCCGTCGAACGGGGTGAGCGCGCAGATCATCTCGGGCTTGTGGTTGGGGTCCTTGTAGTTGCGGTGCGCCGCGTCGGTCGGGATGCCGCGGCGCTCCTCGTCCTCGTACCCCTCGCGGGCCTGGGCCAGGTCGGGGTGGACCTGGAGGGAGAGGGGGGCGCCGGCGGCGAGGACCTTGAAGAGGAAGGGCAGCCGGGGGCCGAACCTGGCGACGGCCGCGGCGCCGAGTTCGCCCTCGGGGTCGGCGGCGATCAGGTCGGAGAGGCTGGTCTCGCCCGTGCCCCGGTCGAGCCGGGAGGGGGCGCCGGGGTGGGCGCCCATCCACATCTCGGCCTGGGGCTCACCGGTGGGTGCGACCCCGAGGAGCGTGGGGATGGCGGTGGTGGATCCCCAGGCGTAGGGGCGGATCGTGTTCGTCAGGCGGTCCATCGTGGTCTTCCTGGATAGAGCCGGATACGCAGGTGTACCTCAGGCGTGTCCCCCGGAAGCCAACGCCAGGTAGGCGGTGGCGAAATCCGTGACGGCGAGGAGTTCGGCGAGCTGTTCCAGCTCGACGCCCTCCTCCGGTTCGAGCTCGCTGATGGCCGTGTCGTGGCTGAGGGCGAGCTCGCGTGCGGCCGGGGCGGCGGTGAGGCCGCCTGCCGGCCGGTCACGCAGCAGGACGATGCGGGCGCGGAGGGCCTGGGGCTCTTCGACCCGGTCACGGAAGAAGTCTTCGGGATCGGCGCCGGCCGCGAAGGCGCCGGAGAGCAGGACTCCGTGGGCGGGCAGCGCCTCGGGGAGCGCGGCGGCCAGTGCGGGGCGGCCGGCCAGCTCGGCGAGGGTGGCGGCGAACCGGCGTCCGGCGGGCCCGGCTCCGGCGCCCTCGCTCCAGATGAGCGGGAGCGAGTCGGCCAGTTCGGAGGCGAGCGTCTTGGCCGGGTTGGAGTACGTGGCGATGGCGGGCCCGCAGCGTTCGGCGGTGCGGTCGAGCCGGTCCGCGACGAGTTGCAGGGTCGCGGGGGCCGCGGTGATCAGGCCGACCTTGTCGAGCAGCACCAGCAGCGGCGTCAGCAGGGCCCACAGGGCGCCGGGTCCGGCCGCGGCGGATTCGTCGTACTCCTGGTACGGGGCCTTGGCCATCGGGACGAGGAGCCCGTGCGCGCCGTCCACCGCCTCGCTCAGCGGGGAGCGTTCGGGGGCGACGGCGACGACGGTGCAGCCGCGCCGGTACGCCTGCTCGGAGAGGAGGGCGAGGCCGGGCTCGGTGCCGTCGGTGGTGGCGATGAGCAGCAGGTCGACGGGGCCGGCCCAGCCGGGCAGGGCCCAGCGCAGGGCTCCGGCGGCGTGCGCGACGCCGGTGGGGTCCAGCCGGACGACGGGCGCGGAGGCACCGGCGAGGGCGCCGAGCAGGTCGGCGACGCCGGTCGCGGCGGTGCCGGATCCGGCGATGAGGACGGCGCGGGGCCGGCCGTCGGGGCGCAGGTCGGCGAGGCCCGCCTCGGCTGCGTGGCGGGCGGCGGTGCGGACCCTGGCCCCCGCTTCGGCGGCGCCGCGGAGCAGGCCCCTGCGATCGGCGCGGACGAGGGCGTCCGGTGCGTCGAGGAGCGACTCGTCGAGCATGGCGGCCTCCGGCTGTTGGGTGACGGAACCAGTCTGCGCGTCTCGCGGTGCGGGGCGGCTCAGGCGGGGCGGCGGGCCTCGTCGACGAGGAGTACCGGGATGCCGTCGCGGACGGGGTAGGCGAGCCCGCAGTCCTGGCCGGTGCAGATCAGCTCGGGGGCCGTCTCGTCGGCCGACTCGTCCCGGAGGGGCGCGTGGCAGGCGGGGCAGGCGAGGATCTCCAGGAGACCGGCTTCGAGCGGCATGGGGCGCTTTCCCTTCGGACATGCGGTTGGGGCGTGGTCAGCGTACCGCCGAGTCACCCCGGGTGCGGTCCGGTGGTGTCCGGTCGCGGTCCCGCCGCGTGCGGTGGGGCGGCGGGGGTGCCCCGGAGGGCCCCCGCCGCCCCGGGGCGGGGCGGCGGGGGCGCCCGTGGTGCCGGGGGCCGGGGTGGGCGTCAGGCGCGGATGAGGGCCAGGACCTCGTCGCGGACCGTGGCGAGGGTCGCCTCGTCGCGGGCCTCGACGTTCAGGCGCAGCAGCGGCTCCGTGTTGGAGGCCCGTACGTTGAACCACCAGTCGGCGCCGGTCGCGGTCAGGCCGTCGAGCTCGTCCAGGGTGACGTCCTCGCGGGCGCCGTAGGTCTCCTTGACGGCGGCGAGGCGGGCCTTCTGATCGCCGACGGTGGAGTTGATCTCGCCGGAGCCCGCGTAGCGGTCGTAGGAGGAGACCAGGGCGGAGAGGGGACCCTGCTGGCCGCCGAGGGCCGCCAGGACGTGGAGCGCGGCGAGCATGCCGGTGTCCGCGTTCCAGAAGTCCTTGAAGTAGTAGTGCGCCGAGTGCTCGCCGCCGAAGATGGCGCCGCTCTTGGCCATCTCCTCCTTGATGAAGGAGTGGCCGACGCGGGTGCGGACGGGGGTGCCGCCGTGCTCGCGGACGACCTCGGGGACGGACCAGGAGGTGATCAGGTTGTGGATCACGGTGCCGCTGCCGCCGTTGCGGGCCAGCTCGCGGGCGGCGACGAGGGCGGTGATCGCGGACGGGGAGACGCCCGCGCCGCGCTCGTCGATGATGAAGCAGCGGTCGGCGTCGCCGTCGAAGGCGATGCCCAGGTCGGCGCCCTCGGCGAGGACACGGGCCTGGAGGTCGACGACGTTCTTCGGGTCGAGGGGGTTGGCCTCGTGGTTGGGGAAGCTGCCGTCGAGCTCGAAGTACAGGGGGACGACGTCGAGCGGGAGGCCGTCGAACACGGTGGGGACCGTGTGGCCGCCCATGCCGTTGCCCGCGTCCACGACGACCTTGAGCGGGCGGATCGCGGAGAGGTCGACCAGGCCCTTGAGGTGCGCCGCGTAGCCGGGAAGGCTGTCCAGCCCGGTGACCGTGCCGGGGACGGTGCCTTCGGCTATCGCGGGAGCGCCTTCGTCGGTCCACTTCTCGGCCAGCGCGCGGATCTGTGCCAGGCCGGTGTCCTGGCCGACGGGGGCCGCGCCGGCGCGGCAGAGCTTGATGCCGTTGTACTGGGCCGGGTTGTGGGAGGCCGTGAACATGGCGCCGGGGAGGCCGAGGGACCCGGAGGCGTAGTACAGCTGGTCGGTGGAGCAGAGCCCGATGAGGGTGACGTCCACGCCTCGGGCGGCGGCGCCGCGGGCGAAGGCGGCGGACAGGCCCGGGGAGGAGGGGCGCATGTCGTGGCCGATCACGATCGCCGTGGCATCGACGACCTCGATGAATGCCGCGCCGAACAGCTCTGCCAGTGTCTCGTCCCACTGGTCCGGTACGACACCGCGCACGTCGTACGCCTTGACGATGTTCGAAAGATCTGCGGCCACTGCCTGCCCTCCTGAAGGTCCTGTGCGGTGGATCAACCTACCCGCACGGGTCGTACCCCCCGGATCGCGGGAGGGTCAGGATTCGGGCGATCTCAGGACGCGCAGGTGGCCGCGGCGGGTCTCGCCGGCGGTCGGGCCGCCCCGCCCGGGGCCCTTGGCCTCGGCCGGACGCTCCGGCGGGCGGGCGGCTTCGCGTACGGCGTTGGCGAGGGCTTCGAGGTCGTCGCCGCTGGGGCGCGGCGGCGCGGAGCCGTCGGACAGCCGGACGACGTCCCAGCCGCGCGGGGCGGTCAGGCGTTCGGAGTGCTCGGCGCACAGGTCGTAGCAGTGGGGTTCGGCGTAGGTGGCGAGCGGGCCGAGAACTGCGGTCGAATCGGCGTAGACGTACGTCAGTGTCGCGACGGCAGGGCGGCCGCACGCGGTGCGCGAACAGCGACGTACAAGGCTCACGACGTTGGACCGTACCGCACTCTTGACCGGGCCGCGACGACTCTCCCGCCGCTCACCCCCCGTGTCGTGGTCGGCGGCTACCCTGCGGGGGTGACGGACAGCCCGCTTCCCCCCCAACCGGTCGATCTTCCCGCCGAGCCGCGCCAGCGTCGGCGTGACCGCCACGGGCGCGGGATGCGCGGGCCCCTGGCGCCCCCTCAAGTGCCGCTGTCGGCAAGCCGGTCGGAGGTGTTCGGGGACCTCGTGCGGGACTCCGTCGAGCGGTTGGAACGGCGCTTCCCGCAGCTGGCCGAGGTCGAGTTCCTGGTCGGGGACGTGCCCGGTCCGCCGGGCGGCGCGGACACCGGCTGGAACGACGAGGCGGTGCCGCTGGGCGCGGTACAGGAGCCGCGCGAGGGGCGGCCGGCCCGGATCGTGGTGTTCCGGCGGCCGGTGGAGATCCGTACGAAGACGCGCGACGAGAAGGCGCTGCTGGTGCACGAGATCGTGGTGGAGCAGGTCGCGGAGCTGCTGGGCCTCTCGCCGGAGACCGTGGACCCGAGGTACGGCCAGGACTGACGGCCGGGACTGACGGCCGGGACTGACGGCCGGGCCGGCGGTGCCATCAGGGCGCCGTCGCCGATGGCGGGCAGCTCCCGGCCGTCCAGGGAGGCGGTGACCTCCGGGCGCATCAGGTCGTCCTCCA
>NZ_JBEOXU010000154.1:0-13469 GCF_040296725.1 Streptomyces sp. NPDC002044 | reverse complement strand
TGGAAGGTCGCCCGGAAGCTCTCGAAGTCTGCCGATGCCGCGCTCGACGCCGCGAAGAACGCCGCCGCCACGTACGCCGCGTTCCAGCGGGAGTACGAGGAGGAGATCAACCGTGTCCGCCACCGTGCCCGGCCGCGTCAGGCGCCGCGCATGGACTGGGCTCAGCAGTAGAGCGGGGGGGGGAGACGATGGCGAAAGACGTGGAGAAGCTCCAGGAGGAGCGTCTGGGCGGGGAGTCCAGCGCGGCCGGGGTCAAGGCGTGGCTGTGGCACCGGGTCAAGCCCTTCACCCCGCCGTGGCTGATGGTCGGCGGGACGGGCGTGGTCGGTGGCCTGTCGAACCTGATGTGGGCGGACAACGCGTTCGCCGGCGTCGGTCTCACGCTGGCCTCGGTCAGCCTGACGGCCGCGACCTGGCACGCGGGCAAGGGGACCGGTCCGCAGCGTCGTCTCCACTCCGCGATCACCGTGGCGGCCGGGTCGGCGTGGTTCACGAGCGCGGCGCTGGCCGGGCCGTTCGCGGGTCCGATGCCCGACCTGTTCCTGATGGGCGGCGGCGCGCTCGCGCTGTCGTGGAACGTCCGGCAGATCCTGCGCCACAACCCGGACGCGGCCGCCTCCAGCGACTCCTCCGGGCTCCTGGACGCGATCGGCCTGGCCAAGCTCAAGCTTGGAAAGGCTCAGGTGACGGAGACCGGGCAGGTCCGGATGCCGTTCACGCTGGAGAAGGGCGCGATGGCGGAGGAGCTGACCAAGGTCCTCCCGAACCTGGAGTCCGCCACCGACGTCCGCCCGGGCGGCTACCGGGTCGAGCGGGACCCCGAGTCCCACCGCCACGGCGTCCTGGTCGGCGTACCGGTGGACCCGCTGTCCGGGACGACCTGGTACCCGGGCCCGTCCGCGCCCGGGGGCTCCATCACGCAGCCGCTCGTCGTCGGGACCTACGACGACACGCTGCCGCTGGAGATGGTGTTGCCCAAGGGCGTCCACTGGCTCATCACGGGCGAGACCGGGTCCGGCAAGACCGAGGCCGCGATGGACATCCTGTGCGAAGTCCTGACCCGCACGGACGTGGCGGTGTGGCTGTCCGACCCGGTCAAGCGCGGCATGGACCTGGGCGGCCTGTTCCCCGCCTGCGACTGGGTTGCGATGGAGCCGGACGACGTGGAGGCGATGGCCACCGCGGTCATGCAGTCCACCCCGGCCCGCGCGGAGTGGCTGCGCCGCCACTCCTACCGGCAGTGGGTCCCGGAGTCCGCGGTCACGCAGACCAGCACGGCGCACTCCTGCCAGGCTGGCCGACCCTGCGGATGCGCCGGCCTCCCGTTCCTGCTGGCCTGGTTCGAGGAAGCGGCCGAGGCGTTCGCCCGGCTCGATGAGGAGTTGTTCAAGCAGGCGGCCAACCAGATCCGTGCGACCGGCGCCGCCCTGGTGTTCTCCCTCCAGCGCCCCAGCCATGACCAGATGTCCACCACCGTCCGGGCCGCGCTCCCCTCCGCGCTCGTCTTCGGCCTGGACGAGCGCGACGAGACCCTCGCCCTCCCCGGCGACGTCCTCGACGCCGGCGCGCACCCGGGCCAGTGGGGCGCCGGATTCCCGGGCTACTGCTACCTGGTGGAAGCCGGTACGGCTCTGGCCCGGCAGATCACCCCGGCCCGCACCTTCCGCAACGACCCGGTGGCCCTGGAGTGGGTGACCGCGACGTTCGCGGACGTCCGGACCCCGGACGCGGGGGAGGTCATGACCGCCGTGGCCACCGCCGTGGCGGGCGGCCGGTACACGAACCGGAGGGCCGCCCTGGCCCCCACGACGGCGGCCGCCGCGCCGGAGACCAACTACGAGACCGAGGAGAAGAACGTGGGTGAGCCGCTGGTGGACCAGGAAGATGAAGACCTGGACCCCACCGCCGATCTGGAGGAGCCGCAGGACGGCGACGACATGCCCCTGGTCCCCGTGGACAACCGGCCGGACTTGGGCCCGGAGGACGCCCGGGAGGCGATGGAGGTGCTGCTCGACGAGTGGCACGCGCAGGGCCGCACCACGGTCACCCCGGCGGACCTCCTCGCCTACTCGGAGGCGATCGGCCGCAAGACCACGTGGATCAAGAACCAGATCCGCGAGATGAGGTCTGCGGGCCGCCTGGTGGAGGACCTCAACGCCAAGAAGCCCGGCACGTACAAGATCCGCCCGCGCGAACTGGCGGGCGTCTGACCGGTCAGTGACCGGTCACCCGGCCTGACCCCCAGAACTCCCCCAGGTGGGACGGGGGTCACGGGTCCTGACCGGTCACCGACCCGTCAGGACCCCGTCAGACCCCCGTAATGCCTGCTCAGACCCCGAAAGACCAGTGGGCCGCCCCGAGCGACCGGGACGGCCCTGACACCCCCGGAGGAACCCGTGAGTGCCAACCCCCAGTATCCCGCGACCGGCCGCCCCGTCACGACCGACGACCTTCTCGCCGCCCTCCTGCCCGACACCCCGGCCGCCGCCCTCGGCTCCACCTCCGCGGCCCCGGCCGCCGCCCCAGCCCCCGGCTTCGACATCGCCGCGCTTCTGGAGCTGGCCCGCCGACAGGGCGCCCTCGAGGCCGCGGTCGCCCAGCAGACCCCGGCGCGCCCCGCCGTCGCGGACAAGCCCCGCCCGGTCGTGCCCCGCTGGGCGATCGGTACCGCCGTGGCCGGTCTCGGCATCGGCGCCGGCGGACTGCTCCTCGGCGTGGCCCTAGACCTCCTGGCCGCCGGGGCCGCCGCCATCGCGGCCGGGATCTCCGCCGCCGCCCCGATGCTGATCCTCGGCGCGATCCTCCTGGCCGCCGTGGTCGGGGGCCGGCGGAAGTCGGGCGGACCGCTGGAGATCACTCAGCACGTGGCCGTGTCCGTCACCCAGGCAATCAAGGGCGGCCGCCGGTGAAGCTCCAGACCCTGACCCCCGCACAGCTCAAGTCGGCGGAGCGGACCCTGGCGGGCGGCACGTGGGCCATCACCCTGGGCGCCATCGTCGTCTCCCTCCTGACGGCCACGCCGTTCGTTCAGCGCGGCACCCCGGCCGGGTGGGAGTGGACAGCGCCCATCGTGCCCATCGTCGTGGACGCGGCCGTGGTCATCGTCGTGCGCCTGGACGCCATCGTTGCGCAGCTCGGAGGCAAGAGCGGGGGGTGGCCATTGCTGCTCCGCTGGTACACCGCCGCCGCCTCCCTGTTCCTGAACACCGGGGACGCGCTGCTCCGCGGACACCTGGTGTACGCACTGCTCCACGCCATCGCTCCGGTACTGCTGATCATCACTGCGGAGACCGGTCTCCGGTACCGCGCACGCATCGCGGACGCCCTGGCGCAGCAGGAAGCTGAACGCCTGGAGCAGCGGCGGGCTGAACAGGCGGAGCAGGACCGGAAGGCAGCCGCTGAACGGCAGGAGAGGCAGGGGGCTGAACGCCTCCAGCGGGAGCAGGAGGCGGCCGAACAGAGCCGCGCTGAACGCCTGGAGCGGGAGCGGCTCGACCGTGAGGAGCGGCTGGCTCGGGAGGCACGAGAACACGAAGCGGCCCAGCTCCAGGCGCAGCGCGACCACGAGGCGACCACGGCCCGCGAACAGGCAGAGCGTGCCGACCGCCTCGCCCTCCAGGCGGCGCAGCTCCAGGAACAGCGCGAGAAGCGGGAGCGTGCCGACCGCCTCGCCGCTGAACAGGCGGAGCGCAACCGCGTGGCGGCGGAGCAGGAGGCCCGCCGGGCGGAGGAGGAGCGGCTGACGGCGGAGCGTGCTGCGAGGGCTGAACAGGTCCGCGCCTCCCGCGAGGCCAAGCGCACCGAACGCTCCGCCCGCCGGACTGAACACCCCGCCCCGACGGGCGTTCAGTCGGCACCCTCAGGTGTTCAGGCGGACCGGCAGGACGTCCCCCTGGAGGCGGCGCTGGCCGCCGTAGAGGAGGCGTTCAGCGCCGGGCTGTCGCAGCGGAAGGCAGCCATTCAGTGCGGCCGGAGCGCGGCATGGGTGAACGACCAGTACGCGCGTCTGCGCGCCGAGGAGGAGGCGCGGCCGGTCCTGGCCGCCGCCGGATAACGACCCCGAGGGGGAGCCATGCGCAACCACGACATGCCCGAGGACAAAGCGCGCAGCACCGCATACGACGCGTTCACGACCGGACAGCCCGCCACCACGGCCGCTCAACTCACCGGCCGCTCCCTGGCTTGGGCAGAGCAGGAGTACCGGACGCTCCGCCGCCGGGGGGTCTCCCCGATGGCCGGACAGCTGGCCTTTGACCTGCCGAACCCCGAGTAGCCCGACCCGCGTACTCGAAGCGCCCCCGCCGGATCATCGGCGGGGGCGCCTTCATGTCCTCACGGGCCCACTGCATGCCGTAGGTACTGCACGCAGTCAGCGGAGGTCGCGGAGATCCTCGAGCACCGCGGCCGCCAACTCGTCGTCTTCGACCAGTCGGCGCACCAGCACTCGAACAACGTCGGCCAAGGGGACGTCCGCCACCTCGAGCTCGTCGGCCGCAGTCCCGAGCCAGCGCTTGAGCCGCCGGTGGAGTTCGGGCGCCATATCGATCGTGGTGCGGACCGGCTTGGTCCGCACCGTGGCGGCCCGTCGCGGCGCCGGGGTCTCCTCCTGCCTGCCGGCGGCCGCGCGCATCATCCGCGCTTCGCGGTCGGCCGCGCTCTCCCGGGCCGCGCTCATCGGCTGCTCCCGTCCCGGGCGAGGAGCTCTGTTGCGAGCTCGTCGTAGGCCGTGCCCCG
Organism: Streptomyces sp. NPDC002044; assembly: GCF_040296725.1. Taxonomy (NCBI): domain Bacteria; kingdom Bacillati; phylum Actinomycetota; class Actinomycetes; order Kitasatosporales; family Streptomycetaceae; genus Streptomyces; species Streptomyces sp. NPDC002044. Next base: position 8,735 of record NZ_JBEOXU010000154.1, on the reverse strand, counting down.
CGCGTCGATCGGGGCGCCGAAGGACTGCGCGTACAGCTCGCGCCGCGGCACGGTGGTGGTGAGCACGGTGTGACCCTGGGCGGTGAGCACGCGGCGCGCCATCGGGCCGGACGCGGCGCCGGAGACCACGCGGTTGAGCAGGACGCTCGAGCGCGCGTCGTCGGGGCGCACCGCGTCCAGATCCTCGACCTCCTTCCGGATGGGCGCCATCCGGTCCAGCTCAACCCCGGACGGGGCGACCGGGAGGATCAGCTCCCGCGCCCAGCGCATCGCGGAGCGGGCAATCCCCGCGTGGTCCTCGATCTGCGGGACGTCCACGATCGTCGCGTCCATCCCGCCGGCCACGTCCGGGATCCGGCGGTGAAGATCCTTCACCGGCAGACCCGCGACCCGGAACGGGAAGCCGTCCGCAAGGTCGGACCATCGCAGCGCGGACGCGGCGGGGTCAGCGTCGACCAGCAGCACGCGCAGCCCGCGGGCATGGAGCGCGTGGGCGAGCCACACGGCGGACGTGGTCTTGCCCGTCCCCGGCTTCAGGTTCACGAGAGAGATGCTCAGCACCCGCGCGACCCTACCCACCCCCGCGTCATGCAGTAGAAGCGGCACTGCGGGATGCCGTAGCTACTGCATGCAGTACCGACCCGGGGAGGCTCCCGGCCGGTGCTTGCCGGCCGATCGGGCCCGTATGGCACTCTCGCCGCTGTACGGGTTTCTGAGGCCCGTACAGGGGCCGCGGAGGCTGGGGCGCCGGTCAGCCTGTTGGCAGCGCGTCTCGGTGCGCACGGCGGCCCACGGGCCACCGCCTACGGCTCGGGGGAGCGGGAGGCTCGAGGGCGGTACGCAGCGCCCCGTGAAACGCGCCCAGGGCTTCGGTCATTCGGTCGTCGTCGCCGTGATGTCCTGTCGCTGCGGTGAAGACTGCATTGGCAGGGGGCCCCAGGTCCTCCCGCCGGAGCAGCGGCGCAACCGCGGCCCCTAGCCGCGCCAGAGGGGCGGCAAGCGCTCCCGCAGAGACTCCGCTCTGGTGGTCCCAGCTGTAGACGGTCCGGGCAGCCTCCCCGGAGGCAGTCAGGAGCGCTGGCGCTCCGGTTCGCCTGGCAAGTCCGTAGGCAACACTCCCGTGGGCGAGAGCGCGGAGGACAACCCGGCCGCGTGCTCCCCAGCCTCCCCAGACGTGATGGTGCGTGTCCCCCGCCACCCGCAGCGCGAGCACGGCTGCAACTAGCTCATCGGCCTGGGCCTCGAGCGCGGCGCGTTCCGCGGCGGCATCCTTGCGAGCCTCCGCCTGATGGTTTCTGCGCGCGGTCTCCCACGCGCCGAGGAACAGGAGCATCACGGTGCTGACCACCGTGATGCCTGTGCTGAGTAGAGCAGTGTCCATGTGCATCGGGACACGATGCGGGGCGCCAGGGTTCCCAGTCTCGGTAACCAACCGTCACCCCGCCTACTCCGTCGCGTCCGTCGTGTCCGCTCGTGTCGCCCCGTGTCGCCTCTGTACACACCAAATCTCGCTGACCAGTGGTGTTACATCTATGCCCATAGATGTGTACACTCGGAGCCATGACGACACCCCGCACCCCCGCGCTCCGGCTGGTCCTCCTGCGCCGCGTCTCCACCGCCGGCCAGATCGACGGGTACGGACTCGAGAGCCAGGAAGCGGACTGCCGGAAGTGGGGCCGCAAGATCGGCGGGGTGCGCATCGTCAAGGTCTGCACCGATGGCGGGATCACGGGCAAGGCGACCGAGGATGAGCGGCCCGGGCTTCACGAAGCGCTCGCCCTCATCGCGGCCGGAGAGGCTGACGGCATCCTCGCCCCGAACCTGGACCGGGTCGCCCGTGAACTCACCGTCCAGGAAGCCACCCTGTCTGTCGTGTGGGCGCATGGCGGACGCGTCTTCACCGTCGACCACGGCGAGCACCTGCCCGACGACGACGACGACCCCATGCGCACCTTCGTCCGGCAGGTCATGGGCGCGGCTGCACAGCTGGAGCGCGGCATCATCGCGAAGCGGCTGCGCACCGGCCGAAAGGCCAAGGCGGCCAAGGGCGGGTATGCGACCGGGGCGCCGGCCTACGGACAGAAGGCCGTGGACAAGGAACTGACCGAGGACTCCACCGAGGCGGCCGTGCTCGAGCGGATGCGGGGGTGGCAAGCCGAAGGGGTCAGCGTCCGCGGCATCGTCGCCCGACTGAACGAGCAGGGCATCCCGTCCAAGCGCGGCGGGAAGTGGCACCCCACCACCGTCGCCCGACTCCTCAACCCGGACGCGCGCGCCGCTGCTCGCCAGCAGTCGGCCGCGGCCCGGGCCGCCGAGCGGGAGCAGACCAAGCGGACCCGCGCGGACCGCATGCTCTCCCGCCTGACCTGACCCAACCCAACCCGGAGGAACCATGCTTCCCGACACCCGCACCCCCGCCGAGCGCATCGCAGCCGTACAGCGCGCCACGCCCTCCACCGACGACCAGCGCGCCGCCGCGGAGCAGCTGCTCACCGACATGCTGGCCGCAGCCGAGCAGCACGGTGTCACGCTCGCTGATCTCGACTGGGTAGGCGACCTCCCCGGGATCTGCCTAGACACCATCACCCGCCGAGCCTGACCCGCTCCGACATCAGGGCCCGCGACCATCCCGGCCGCGGGCCCTTCGGCATGCCCAAGGGGGGAGAGCTGCCCGCGAAGTTCATGACCTGCCGGGCGACCCCAACGCCCTTCTCGCTCGCATTTTTGCGCGAGCCCCCAGCAAGACGAGCGGGCTGCTCCCCGGGGGGCGGCGCTCCCCCGCTTTCCGCAGTCGCGCTGCGGCACACCTCTGGCACTTCCGACTCCGCCACCCGCCAACACGGCGGTTTCCCGCAGGGCGGGACATCCCCTGCTAGCTGCTAGACCGCAGCTCACCCCCCGGATCGGGTGCTAGCGGCCCTGCTAGACCTAGCACCCCCTCCTGCTAGACCTAGCAGGGGTGGCACCCACTCCCCCCGGGCCTGCCCTGTCGCCCGGGAGATGCTGCGGCGCCCGCCCTGTACGGGTCTGGGGAAACGACTGCGCCGCACCCTCGGTTCACCCGGTTCCCCCTCTCTCACGCGCGCGCACGCGAGGCGCCCCGGTTCTCTGACACACCCTGCGCCACAGCCCCGCGACCAGCTTCGACTTTTCTCTCCCCGGCAGGATTCCGCCCGCCATCATGGCGGCCGGCGCCCCGACGACCACCGCCCGATACGACCCCGGGACCGCACCCGCGACCGGTCGCGGCCGCTGCCACGCGCGGGAGGGGCGGGCCCGATCCCTGGCACGGGGACCGGCGGAACGCGGGGGGGAGCAGCTGCTCTCGCTGCCACGTTTCCGGATCCGCCGTACCGGGAGGGGCAGGGGGACGACTCCGCGCCCGGCTGGGACCTCCAGACGCAGGGGAGACCTCTCCGGTGCCGGTCAGGTTCAAAGGGGCCTCAGACCCGTACAGGCGAGCAGGGCGGGCCCCGCGGTCCGGTCCCCACCACGCAGACAGGGGACACCCCCGGCTGCCGCGCTCGCCTTCGAGCAGACAAGCAATGGGGAGCGGCTACGCCGCACGCCCTTCGGCCGGCAGCCGCCGGACGGCGTTGCCCAGCGCTGCCGACAGGCGGGGGGGTGGGTAGTGCCTGTAGGGCTACCCACCCCCCGGGGGACGTCTGCGGACGGTTCGGGCCGGACGCCGGGTGCAGGCTGGTTCCACGTCCGGTTCCACCAGTTCCACGTTCTTCCGGTTACCCCTTATGCGTTGGGGAGAGCTGGCAAGCTGGAGAACGTGGAACTGGTGGAACCGGAGCTGGAACCAGCAGGTCAGGACATGACTCTGCCCCCGTCGTCAGGGACGGGGGCAGCAGAGGGAAGTCTTAGTCGCAGATCTCGTCCATGCGAAGACCGTCCTTGGTGAACCTGACTCCGAGCCACGCCCAGTACGCGGCCGGTACTGGCACGTGGTTGAAGGAGCTGACGACAGATTCGGGACGGGACAGCCCGGGGCGCGCCTTGATCTTCCGCCTTTCAGCGCGGCGCGCGCTGGTCTCGTCGTGGCCCCCGAAACGGGCACCGAACGTCTTGTCTGACCACCGGGCGTGCTCTTGGCTTTGGAGCCAGGTGTTGAAGTCGGAGAAGAGTTCGCGCGCCATGACGTGAGAGTCCGTGTCGGGTTCGATTCGGTCACGCCAGTACTTCAAGACCAGGTCGCAGTCCGCGCGCCAGTCCTGAGTGTCACGCTCGACCAGAGCGGGGAGAGGGGGCATGACCCGCTCGTCGGAATACCAGCGCTTAGCACCCTCAACGAGCCACGCGAGCACTGCCTCATGCTGCTCTCGCCCGTGCTTCAAGCGCTCCCGGATACCGGGATCACCCTGCCGTTCCCTGGGGCCGCTGGGAGTCACCCCCGGCTTGACGAACTTGTACGGGAACGAGACGAGAACGAGTCGTCGCCACGTTCCGTGGTCCGTCTCTTCTACGGTCGGCAGGTAGTTCGTGGACAGGAATACCGAGTGGGTCGATGACCACTCGGTGGTGTCCTGCTTCATGTACCGAGCCTTCATGGTGGACGTGCCGATTACGTCCTTGAGCCGCTTCACGTTCAGCCGGCCGCGCTCGGGAAGCTCCTCGGCCATGGCGAAGCGTGCGCCACGAAGGTCCATGAGTTCAGTCGGGTGAGAACCGGGGTCCGCGAGGAGCACGCGGTCTGACATGAGGACGCCGTATCCCTTGCCGATCGCGCGCGAGATGCTCTCGAGAACGGTCGACTTTCCGTTCTCTCCGCCCCCTTGCAGCAGCATTAGGACGTCGTCGGGGGTCATGTGGCCGGTGATCGCTTGGCCTGCCCGGGTCTGGAACCACTCGCGGACTTCCTCAGGAAGAGCCTCTAGGGCCGCGGTCCAGTCCCTGTGAGTGGCGCCCGGGCGATACGCCGCTGCTGTGATCTTCGTGAGATACAGATGGGGGTCATGCGCTCGAACTTTCCCGGTGCCGAGATGAACGACTCCCGACAGCGTGTTGAGAAGGTCCGGCCTAGAGTCGAACATGTCGTCACGCACCTGGAGGATGCCCTTAGACAGCTCCACCAGGGCGACGAGCCGTGACTTACTCAGCAAGCTCATGAGCTCTTGGCGCTTCCGCCAGTCGGTGTCAGGGGCGCGCAGCTCGTCGGACACGGCTTCCACCATGTACTGACGAACGGTCTCGGTGATGGTCTGCTGGTTGCTCCGCTCCCAGTGAGTCCCGGTCCAGCGCATCCACCCCAGACCGGCGGACCAGCAGTACGAGCCGTTCAAGACTCGCGCAGATACTCGCTCTGCAAGGATCGCGTCGGTGGTCTCGGTCCCACCAGTGTGGTTGCGGGCTGGCACTTCCTTCTGCGTCTTGTTTGCCTGCTCCTTTTGCCACTGCTCGAACGCGGCACGTTCCGCCACGTCCGCGGCCTTCATGGCGTCCTCTGCTTTTGCCTTCCGCGCACGGTCGCGCTGGAACGCGATGAATGCCGTTGCCTCAGCTTCCGTCGTCACGCCGCACCCGCCTTGTTGCCGTCGCGCACGCCGCGTTCCCACCCTGATCGGATTGTCCGGAGCGCTTCCCGCTCCCCACCTTGCAGCCCGGCCGCGAGCGCTGCGCCGAGCAGCTGCTCCCGCACGGTCGCCTCATCCAGCACGGCCGGGGCCGTCTCGTGGAGCTCGCCCAGCCACCGGGCCGCGCCGTACAGCTTGCCGTTGCGCTCGCCCGGGGCCGCGGTCGACACCCGCTCGGCCGCGGAGTTCAGAGCGGCCGCGGCCGCGCGCTCGGCACGGTCCCCGGTCGGCAGAGCGCGAACCGGGGAGGGGCGCCGGACCGGCGCCGGAACAGCGGCCGGCCGAAGCAGCTCGAGCAGCCATGCGGGGAGCGGCTGGGGCCTGACGTCGGCCGGGGAGACGCGGGTGTAGGGCGCGCCCTGCGTCGCGCTGTGCGAGCCCGCCGAGATGACGAGCCCGCCCACCCCCCGCACGTCCACCAGCGGACCGAGATGGGGCGCGCCCGGCCCGTCCCCGGTGGCGCAGCCGATGAGCTGTCCCTCGGTGGGCTGGAGGAAGTACAGGTGCATCCCGCCGGACGGGGTGAGGACGGTGTACGTGTCCGGCCACTCAGCGCTCGCCTCGCGCATCAGCAGCTCAAGGACGTCGGTACCTCCCGAGCAGCCCGCCCAGCGGCCGGCCAGCGGGGGGCTTCCGTCCTTCGGCATGTCGAGATCCACGACGACCAGCCCGCGGCCGTCTGCGCCGCGCCCGGTCAGGATGCCTACGTGCGCGCGCTTGAAGCGGCCCGTCCACCACGCCCGGACCTGCTCCGGATCGGAGAACGGGGCGAGCGCGTCGGGCGTCGCCTCCCGGCCGAACCCCTTCACCATCGGACCCTTATCGGTCCGGGAGCAGGGGATCACGGGGATCCCGCGGCGCATCCACGTGAGTGCCACGGACAGCTGATGTTCGGCCATGTTGGCCTGAGGTCGCCCGGACACCGTGTCCACCCTGTGGGCGACGCGGGGGGTGGGTAGTGCGGTGCCCTGAGGTGGGGTGACCTGCTCTTTTTCCTGCATGGGTGCGTCCCTAGATGATCTAGGGGGCGGCCCCGAGCGCGGACAGATCGTCCGAAGCCCGCGTTCACAGCCATGCATGGACTGATTTACGCTGTGCTTGCAGGCAAGCAATCTGCAAGCGCTCCGGTGTCCCGCTCGGGTTGCCGCCCGATGGGTAGGATTTCCCGGTATGCGTCCTAGGGGGCTCGGTGTCTCACCACCGGGCCCCTGACGCATTTCTGCGGCTAGGCCGCGACGACCGGGAGGGTCTGCTCTCTGTTTAGTTCGGAGCTGTGAATCCGGATGAGTCGCCTTGCCGGGCCGACCTTTCGGATCCGCAGCTGTCCGCTGTTCGCCCAGCGGGTGACGGTGCGAGGCGAGACCCGGAAATGCTGGGCTACCTCATTGACCGTCAGCCACTCAGGGTCTGTCTGGGACAGCGTGGCCATGTGTGCCCTCCTGCGGCTCTAGTGCCTAGGGAGATGGTACCGGCCATGGTCGACACCGAGAGCGGCCCGCAGTAGGTCACGCACGGGCCTTCCAGACGTGGAAACGCGGGGGGTTGTGAGTCTCAGTGAGTTTCAGTGAGATCTCGGAAGGTCTCGGAAGGTCTCGACTGCCGCAAATCGCCCAGCAGATGAATCGAAATTCCTTCCGCCGGGCGATTCATGGATGAACCCACCTACACGCTCACGTCGTAGTCGTAAACGGACTTGTCTGCGACGGGGTCTAACTGCCCCACCCCAACGCTGAGAAGTAGTTCCGGCAGGGGCTCTCAGGGTTGGGAGGTCTGGGGTTACAGGTCGGTCCACCAGCGCAGCACAGTGGATCCGGAGACGACCTTGACGCCGACCTCGACGATCCGCCCGTCTTGGAGGTACACGGTCCGTACGACCTGGCTGACGCCCACGGTGCCGGTCAGGCCGAGTGCGTCCTTCTCGACCTCGGTGGCGTTCCGCATGGTGACCTCTTCGAGGACACCCTTCTGAGGGCTGCCGAGGCGGGCGGACGCGAGCTCGCGGGATCCGCCGGTGCTGACGGGCTCGGCCAGCTCTGGTACGGCGTCGATGACGTAGGCCGGGTAGTAGCTGGAGGAGTAATGCACCGGGATGCCGGCGCGGCTGACGACGCGGCGCCGGACTGCGACGGGGGTTCCCGGCTCGACTTCGAGTCGGCTGGCGACGATCTCGTCTGCGGCGACGGTGCCGATCTCCAGGATTCGGGAGGTCTCGCCTTCGGCCAGTGCCTTGCCGGTCGCCCGGAAGTTCGCCACCCGACCCGCGATGTTGTCGCTGGCTGGTGCGGAGGCCACGGTTCCCACGCCCGGCTTCGCGATGGTCAAGCCCCAGCTCTTCAGCTGGGCATAGGCCCGAACTGCGGTCTTCATGCTGACGTTGTGCGTCTCGCAGACCTCCCGGAGTGAGGGGAGCGTCGCACCCTCAGGAATCACCCCTGTCCGGATACGTCCGCCGTAGTACGCCGCGATGCCCGCGTACCCCTCGCCCTCGCTCATCGGTCTCTCCTTCGGTGCGGGCGCTGGACTCCCTGCGAGTCCAGCTGTGTACGTCAGACGGTAGACCACTCTGCTCCAAAGGTATAGCACTGGATCCAGTGCTGGACTTCTGACGATCCAGTGCTCTACCTTGAGGGCGTCAAGGGACCGCAAGGCCCCGCCGGACGATCTTCTTGGGGGCACATCCATGTCTGGTCAGTTCGTCCCTCCGACCCGCTCCGCGACGGGCAAGCCCGAGGCTGGAGCCAACGGGAGTCAGAGCAAGAGCAACTCCAAGTCCTTCAACCCGCAGATGGGGTTCACGCTCAACGTGAACGCCAACCGGGAGACCACCGGCGGCGGACAGGGGCAGGGCCGCCGCTCGATGGAGAGCCCGAACACCCCGTCCGGGATGCTTCCGGCGCCGGAGTTCGCCTCCCCGGCTCAGGTCCGGAACTACTGCAACGCGGTCCGCGCGGCCATGGCGATGATGGCGTTCGAGCTGGCCATGGGCGCCGAGATCATGAAGGCCACCCTCGCGCAGGTCCCGAGCCCTGAGGGTCACGTGGGCAGTTCGAAGGTCCGGGCCTGGAAGGTCGCCCGGAAGCTCTCGAAGTCTGCCGATGCCGCGCTCGACGCCGCGAAGAACGCCGCCGCCACGTACGCCGCGTTCCAGCGGGAGTA
>NZ_JBEOXU010000153.1:0-13569 GCF_040296725.1 Streptomyces sp. NPDC002044 | reverse complement strand
GATGGCTGCAGCAAGTTAGTGCATACGGTTACCGTATGCGCCGACGGCCGGTCAGCGGCCGTTGGTTGGTCCGGGGACGGACCGGGGGTTTTCGCCGCTCGCCGCGCACAGCAGCACCAGCAGCCAGGAGGAGAGGGTGGGGGACATGGCGGAACCGTGCACGGCGGAACCTCCCGGTTCGTCGGCGTCACGGGAAGGGATGCCCGTCCCGGACAGCCCGCACGCCGCCGCGGGTTAGGCTCATCGCCGTACCCGGCATGTCATATGCCACCGCGTAGAACGGAGCCCCCGATGTCGATCGCCGACCCCGCAGCCCTGAGTTTCCGTACCGCGGTGGAGGCGGACGCCGAAGAGCTGGTGGTGCTGGTCGAGTCGGCCTACCGGGGCGACGCCAGCCGCGCCGGCTGGACCACTGAGGCCGACCACCTGGACGGGCAGCGCACCGACGTCCAGGGGGTCCGCCAGATCATCGGCGGCTCCGACGGCATCCTGATCGTCGTCGAGCGGGCCGGCGGGCTCGTCGCCTGCTGCCAGCTCGAACACCGCGGCGACCACGCCTACTTCGGGATGTTCGCGGTCCGCCCCGGCCTGCAGGGCGCCGGTCTCGGCAAGGAGATCCTGGCCGAGGCCGAGCGACGCGCGCGGGAGGAGTGGGACGCCAAGGAGATGCGCATGACGGTGGTGAACGTGCGGGAGGAGCTCATCGCCTACTACGTGCGCCGCGGCTACCGGCGCACGGGCGAGCTGAGCCCCTTCCCCTACGGCGACGAGCGCTTCGGGGTCCCGCTCCGTGACGACCTGGCCTTCGAGCTGCTGGTCAAGTCGCTCTGAGCCACGGGGCGGTGGGCCGTCTCACGCGGTGAAGCGGCCCGTGCTGCGGATCTCCGGGAAGTCCGTGGCGGCCCCGTCCAGCCCCAGCGCCCGGGCCAGGCGCAGCAGGTCCAGGGTGTCGACCGACCGGCCCGTCACCCGCAGCCCGGCCGTGTGCGCCGCCTCCACGGTCTCCAGGCTGATCCGGCGGATGTCCAGGGCGAGCGCCCCGGCGCCGACGGCCAGGGCGCGGGCGACGAGCGCCGCGGTGTCCCCGCCGACGGGGTCCGCGTGCAGGGACGTCCGCAGGCCCGGCACCGCGCGGGCCGCCCCGGCGAGCAGCGCGTCCTCGGAGGAGGCCACCTCCACCCGCGCCGTCAGGTCGCGGCGCAGGACCAGGTCCGCGAGCGCTCCGGCGGCGGCCCGGTCGCGGACCGTCACCTGGAGCGGGGTCCCGACCGCCTCCAGTACCTCGTCGAGGACCGGTACGCGCTCGCCCCGGCCGGCGTCCAGCGCGCGCAGCTCGGCCAGGGTCAGATCGGCGGCGGCCCCCGAGCCGTCGGTGGTCCGGTCGACCTCGGGGTCGTGGAGGACGACGAGGGCGCCGTCCTTGCTCAGCCGGACGTCCAGGGCGATGACGTCCATCCCGGAACGCTCCGCGTGGACGAAGGAGCGCAGGGTGTTCTCCGGTTCGACACCCATGACCCCGCGGTGACCGATGGTGAGGAAAGTCAAGGTTCTCTCGCTTCCGTCGACGGCGGCTCCCCGCGCGGCGGCGGTGTCCCGGCCGGCCGCGCGCGGTCGAGGTCGCATGCTAGTGCGCCCGCCGTGCGATGGGACCGTCCGTGCGGCGACCGGCGGGACCCTCGTGGCCGCTTCCCGCCCGGGCCGTTCCGCCCGGGCCGCCGGCGCCGGGGGCGCCGCGTCACCCGGCCGTGGGCGCGTCCCCGCCGGCTTGACGCGTGGCGTCGCGAGGCTCGGTGCAGGCGCCGCAGAACTGGGCGGAGCCGCCGCTTCCACCCTGAATCGCCGGAAGAATTTCGGTGAAATAGGGGGTGGCGCAGGATATTTTCCCGAGATACCTCTTGAGCGGAAGAGCCTCACATGCCTACCCTGTGCCGACGTGAGGTTCTCCTGTGGAGGAAGTGACATGACGGAAACTCTTGTGCCGGGTGCCGGCGGTGCCGCGATAACCGCCGGGGCGCGGGTGGTCGACCACCCCGCGTGGCCCGAGCTCAAGGCCGCCGTGGAGGAGATCCGCCCCTGGCAGGGCAAGGACGGCTCCATCGACTTCGAGGCCGAGGGCGCCCACGGGCGGGCCACGGTCCTGGCCGCCGTCGAGCGCGCGATCGGAGCCGTCGAGGCGCTCTCGCCGCTGCTCCCGCACGCCGCCGCCTACCACCGGGCGCTCGTGGCCGACCTGCGCAAGTGGGCCGCCGACGACTTCCGGGTGCCGGACTTCCTCGACTCCCTGCTGGCCTTCCACCCGGCCGCCCAGCGCGCCGACGGGCTCCAGCACCTCGTCGTCTTCCCGATGTACACCCAGAACGGCAACCCGGACCGCAACCTCGAGGCCGTCGTTCTCAAGATGGTGTGGCCCGACTGGCTCTCCGAGCTGGAGCGCACCCGGTACGACAACCCGCTCTTCCTCGGCATCACGCTGGAGGGCTTCACCCCGGGCTACGACACCCACTCCGCGGTGCTCTTCCCGGAGACCATCGCCGTGCGCGAGGCCCCCGAGCGCTTCACCTGGGGCGGCATCTTCTGCGACCGCGAGGCCGCCCGCTACCGCAAGGTCACCGAGGCCGCCGTCGACATCCTCGGCATCGAGCTGCCCGAGGACATCGCCGCCATGGTCGGCGACCAGGAGCGCTGCGAGAAGGCCTTCGTCCTGTGGGACATGGTCCACGACCGCACCCACAGCCACGGCGACCTGCCGTTCGACCCCTTCATGATCAAGCAGCGCCAGCCGTTCTGGATGTACGGCCTGGAGGAGCTGCGCTGCGACCTCACCGCCTTCAAGGAGGCCGTGAAGCTGGAGTCCGAGGGCAACGAGCACGGCCGTGACGTGCAGTACGCCGTCCTCTTCGACCGGATGTTCCGCTTCCCGGTCTCCGGCGACCGCGACCGCAACTACGACGGCCTCGGCGGCCAGCTGCTCTTCGCGTACCTCCACAAGCACGACGTCGTGCGCTGGACGGACAACAAGCTGAAGATCGACTGGATGCGCGCCCCGCAGGTCACCAACCAGCTCTGTGCCGAGATCGAGGACCTCTACCGCGCCGGCATCGACCGTCCGAAGCTGGTCCACTGGTTCAAGGCGTACGACCTGGTCTCGACGTACCTGTCCCCGCACCCGGGCTCCAAGTGGGCCAAGGGCGCGGACGCCCTCGACACGACGCAGCCGCCCCGCAAGCTGGTCGACGACGTGCTTCCGGACGAGTTTCCGCTCAGCATGTTCTACGAGGCCCTCGCCAAGAAGCTCAAGGGCGTGATCGCCTCCACCAAGGGCATCACCGCCCTGAACGCCGACGAGGCCGAGCGGGTCGCCGCGTGAGCGACCGTCGAGAGGAGGCTGCACAGATGAACCGCTCCGGGAACGGCAACGGAAACCTGAACGGCGCGGTGGTGGCGGTGGCCGGGGCCGGCGGCCCCGCGGGCCGCGCCGCCCTGCTCCGTCTCGCCGAGGCGGGCGCCGTGGTCGTGGCGTCCGACGCCGACGCGGCTCGGCTCGCGGAGGCCGTGGACGCCGCCCGCTACGCCCACGGCGGCGCCACCATCACCGGTGACACCGTGGACCTGCTCGACCTGGCCGCCACCCGGGCCTGGGCCGAGCAGACGGAGAAGGAGTTCGGCCACGTCGACGGGGTCGTCCACCTCGTCGGCGGCTGGCGCGGGAGCCCCTCCTTCACCGAGACCGACCTCGCGGACTGGGACTTCCTGGAGAAGCTCCTGATCCGCACCGTCCAGCACACCTCGCTCGCCTTCCACGACGGGCTGCTGCGCAGCGAGCGCGGCCGGTACGTGCTGGTCAGCCAGTCCGGCGCGCACAAGCCGGTCGCCAACAATGCCGCGTACAACGCGGGCAAGGCGGCCGCCGAGGCATGGACCCTGGCCATGGCCGACTCCTTCCGCAAGGCGGGGGGCGAGGACGGGCCGGGCGCGGCGGCTGCGATCCTGGTCATCAAGGCACTGGTGCACGACGCGATGCGCGCCGAGCGACCGAATGCGAAGTTCGCGGGCTTCACGGACGTCAAGGAGCTGGCCGAGGCCATCGCCGGCGTCTGGGACCGGCCCGCACCCGATGTGAACGGACAGCGTCTGTGGCTCACCCCGCAACCGTGAGAACCGCGACCGCGCGAACCGACGCCCGCCGGCACCACGACCCGGCGGTGCGCGGTTTCGCGAGCGACAACTACGCGGGGGTGCATCCGGAGATCCTGGAGGCCATCGCGCTCGCCAACGGCGGCCACCAGGTCGCCTACGGCGAGGACGAGTACACCGAGCACCTGCAGAAGATCTTCCGCAGCCACTTCGGCCCGTACGCGCAGACCTACCCGGTCTTCAACGGCACCGGCGCCAACGTCACGGCCCTCCAGGCCCTGACCGACCGCTGGGGCGCCGTGGTGTGCGCCGAGAGCGCCCACATCAACGTGGACGAGGGCGGCGCACCGGAGCGGATGGCCGGCCTCAAGCTGCTCACCGTCCCGACCCCGGACGGCAAGCTCACCCCCGAGCTGATCGACCGGCAGGCCTGGGGCTGGGAGGACGAGCACCGGGCGATGCCGCAGGTCGTGTCGATCACCCAGAACACCGAGCTGGGCACGGTCTACACCGCGGACGAGATCCGGGCGATCTGCGAGCACGCGCACGGCATGGGCATGAAGGTCCACCTGGACGGGGCCCGGATAGCCAACGCCGCGGCCTCCCTCGACGTCCCGATGCGTACCTTCACGAACACCGTCGGCGTGGACGTGCTGTCCTACGGCGGCACCAAGAACGGCATGATGTTCGGCGAGGCCGTGGTGGTGCTCAACCCGGACGCCGTCCGGCAGATGAAGCACATCCGCAAGATGTCGATGCAGCTCGCGTCCAAGATGCGGTTCGTGTCGGTGCAGCTGGAGGCGCTCCTCGCCAAGGACCTGTGGCTGCGCAACGCACGGCACGCCAACGCGATGGCGCGGCGGCTCGCCGCCGGCGTGCGGGAGACGGACGGCGTGGAGATCCTCTACCCGGTGCAGGCGAACGCGGTGTTCGCGCGGCTGCCGCACGAGGTCTCGCGGCGGCTGCAGAAGCGGTACCGCTTCTACTTCTGGGACGAGACCGCCGGCGATGTCCGCTGGATGTGCGGCTTCGACACCCAGGAGGAGGACGTGGACGGCTTCCTCCAGGCCCTCAAGGAGGAGCTGGCGCGCTGAGCGCCCTCCGATCAACTCGATAGTCATGCGGGATTCCGCATAGGTATGCTCCTGGATCATGGAACTGATCCAGGAGCATTCCGATCTCTCCGCCTACCTGGCGGCCGATGACGCCGTCGACCACGGCCACCCGCTCGTACGCGAGAGCGCCGACGCCCTCTGGGAGGCGACCGGCGGCGACGCCCGCGCGTACGCGGCCGCCGCCTTCGCGTTCGTCCGCGACGCCATCCCCCACTCGGCCGACTCGGGCGACCCGCGCGTCGCCTGGCGCGCCTCCGACGTCCTCGCCACGCGCAACGGCATCTGCCACGCCAAGGCCCACGCCCTGGCCGCCCTGCTGCGCGCCCGGGGCATCCCGACCGCCCTGTGCTACCAGCGCCTCGGCGACGAGGACGGAGCGCGCCACGTGGTCCACGGCCTGATCGCCCTCCGGCTGCCCGGCAGCGCCCACTGGGCCCGTCAGGACCCGCGCGGCAACAGGCCCGGCGTGGAGGCGCGCTTCAGCCTCGACGGGGAACGGCTGGCCTTCCCCGTCCACCCGGAACGCGGCGACGTCGACTACCCCGAGCTGTACGCCGCCCCGCATCCTGACGTTCTCACGGCCCTCCGGGAGTCCGCCGACCGGCAGGAGCTGTGGCGGAACCTGCCGACGGCCTTGTAGCCGCGGCCGGCGGCGCGGGCCGCCGCGCCGACGCGAGCACGTGCAGCAGGGCCGCCGCGAGCTGGAAACCGGCGATCCCGGTCATCAGCGCCCACGCGGGGGCGTCGGCCGCGAACCCCACCAGGGCGGCCCCGGCCGACGCGGCCGTCAGCTTGAGGCCGGCGCCCAGGGTGAACACCTGGGTCCGCGCGCCGTCGGGGGCGTACTCCGAACGGATCCGGAGCGTCGCCGTCAGGACCGGCCCGTCGCACACCCCGGCCACCGCGAACAGCGCCGCCGTGACGGCGACGGACGGCGTGAACGCCGCCGCCGCGAGGGCCGCCCCGGTCGCGGCCAGTGACCACCGCACCAGCCGGCCCGGTTCCACGGACGTGAGGCGCCCCAGGGTCAGCGAGCCGCCCAGCGCGCCCAGCGCGAAGGCCGTCATCAGCACGCCCCCGGCGCCCGGGCTGCCCAGATCGGTGGCCAGCAGGACCGAGGTCGTGGTCAGTGAGCCGATGCCGACGAAGGCCAGCGTCGTCGCCGAGGTGACGGCCCGCAGCTCGCGGACCCGCCACAGGGCCGCGAGCCCCGCGCCGAGCCCGGCCCGGGGCGACCGGTGGAGCGGGCCCGGGCCCGGGGCCTCGTACGGGAGGGTCGCGGCCAGTGCCGCCGCCACCGCGCCGGACACCGCCAGGACGGCCATCGCCGGTGCGGCCGAGCCCAGGGCGACGACGACGCTGACCGCCGCCGGAGCCGTGACCGCGGCCGCGTTGTAGGTGGAGGCGTCCCAGGAGTACGCCCGGTCGCGCGCGGTGCCCGCCGGAACCAGCCCCGCGACCAGGCTCGACAGCCCGCCGGTCACCATCGGGCCGCAGGTGCCGCCGAGCACCGCCACGGCGATCACCGCGGGCATCGGGACCCGCCCCAGCAGCACCGCCAGGGCCCCGACGGCAGCCGTGAACCCGGCCAGCGTGCCCGGGTAGAACAGCCGCGGCCGCCCCGTCCGGGCCGCGAGCGCCCCGGCGAGCGGGGCGGCCAGCACGTGCGGGGCCAGCCAGGCCGTCAGGACGAACGCCCCGTACGAGGCGCTCCCGGTGCGCTCCAGCGCGAGCAGGACCACGGCCATGCCCATGCCCTCCGAGGCGAAGCGCGCCGCCAGCGCCGCCGCCAGGTACCGCCCGAACCCACCCATTCCAGACCCCCCTGTAGGATGTAACGTCATAGCAGAACAAGACGTTACATCCTACGGGTGTACGCGGATACGGACGTACGCGGACAACCGGTGTACGAGGAAAGGATCGCGGCCATGGCGGAGTCCCGAGGGGGTTTCCCGGCGGCCCGGCGGCTGATCGACATCACCGACGCGGTCCGGGCGGCCCCGGAGCTGCCGCGCGCGGAACTCGCCCGGCTGCTCGCCGCGCACGGGGAGCGCCCGGCCGACCTGACCGAGGAGGAGTTTCCGGAGGCGGCGGCCGACGGCCTGCGCGCGGCGGCCCGGCGGATGGCGGGGGTCCTCGCCGAGACGGACGAGGACCGCGCCGCCGGTGAGCTGAACGCGCTCTTCGAGGAGTGCGCCACCCGGCCCCGGCTCACCCGGCACGACGGCCACCCCTGGCACCTGCACGTCGACCGGGGGGAAGGGGCCGGCTGGGGCGACTGGTTCCTGGCCTCGGGGGCCCTCGCGCTGGCGCAGCTGCTGGGCGAGCACGGGCGGATCACGTGGGGCGCGTGCGCGGCCGGGGGCTGCGGGCGGTTCTTCCTGGGCCCGGGGCCGGGCAGTGTCCGCCGGTACTGCTCGACGACGTGCGCGACCCGGGTCCGCGTCGCGGCGCACCGCCGGCGCAGGCGCGGGGGTTCCGCCGAGGCGTGAAGGCCCGCCGGCCGAAGCGGCTGGGCGGCCCGGCCGGGGCGGCCCGGCCGGGGCGGCCGGCCGGGGGCGCCGCGTCCCGGGAGCCCGGTGCCCCGGGGAGCCCCGCGCGGCGCCACGGGGCCGCCCCGCGGCCCCGCGCGGCCGTTCACGCGGTCGGAGGGCCCGCCGCGAGAACGGCGCCGGGCGGGCGGGTCAGCCCGCCTCGCGCACCTGCGCGGCCGTCGGCGCGGTGCCGCCGAGGTGGGCCGGGAGCCACCAGGAGTCCGAGGGGTCCTTCGGCTGGGCCGGGTAGGCGCGCTGCGCGGCCTCCAGCAGCTCCTGCACGCGGTCGCGCACCCGGCGCGTGATCGCCCCGGCGTACTGGTCGGCGGGCGCGTCCATCGGCTCGCCCACCCGCATCGTCACCGGGATGTGGCTGCGCTTGAGGTTCTTCGCCCGGCCCTTGGTCCACAGCCGCTGGGTGCCCCACAGCGCCACCGGGATCAGCGGGACGCCGGCCTCCTGCGCCATGCGCGCCGCACCCGACTTGAAGCTCTTGAGCGTGAAGGACTCGGAGATCGTGGCCTCCGGGAACACCCCGATGATCTCGCCGGAGCGCAGCGAGTCGAGGGCGTGCGCGTACGCCGTCTCGCCCTGCTTGCGGTCCACCGGGATGTGCTTCATCGCGCGCATCAGCGGTCCGGACACCTTGTGCCGGAACACGGACTCCTTCGCCATGAAGCGGACCAGGCGCTTCTGCGGCCGTGCCGTCAGGCCGGCGAAGATGAAGTCGAGGTAGCCGATGTGGTTCGACACGAGCACCGCCCCGCCCGTGCGCGGGATGTTCTCGGTGCCCTTCATGTCGATGCGGATGTCGAGCGCGCGGAACAGTCCGTGCGCCGCGCCGATCACCGGAGGGTAGACGAACTCAGCCATGGTGCGGAGACCCCGCTTTCTGCCTGGGGAGGTGCTCCCGGCCGGAAGTTACGGCAGCGTAGGTACGCGGCCATGGGGATCGTGCCCCAAACGCGGGCTGCTGACCAGCCCAGAGCCCCGTACCTGGAGAGATTCTCGTCACGCCGGGAATGTCGCGGCCCCGCCGGGCGCTGCGATCATCGGACGAGCGTACGGCGACGGCGTACGCGGACACGGACGGCGACGGGAGCGCGGGGTGCTCGCACACGAGGACGGCGGGGCGGTCGCCCACCCCGGCGGGCGGTCCCGGCTGGGCGCGGCGGAACTGGGCGCCGGGCCGGGGGAGCGGGCCAGCCTGGTCCAGTTCTCCAGCGCCTTCTGCCAGCCCTGCCGGGCCACCCGGAGGATCCTCGCGGAGGTCGCGGAGATGGTCCCGGGGGTGGCCCACATCGAGATCGACGCGGAGGAGCGGCTCGACCTGGTCCGGGCCCTCGGCATCGAGAAGACCCCGACCGTGCTGGTCCTGGACGCGGCCGGGCGGATCGTCCGCCGTGCCACCGGGATGCCCCGCAAGGCCGACGTGATCGCCGCGCTCGGCGCCGCGGTCGCGTGACGCACGCGCCGGTGCACGCGCCCGCACGCAGCGTGACGCGCCCGACATCTGACCGATCTCGCTTGACTGTGTACACGGGAGATCGCCAGGCTGGTGGGATGCGGTATGAACTCCTGCTCTTCGGACGGGTCCACGTGGACCTCGTCCGGCACGCGAGCGCGCGCTGTCCGGGCCGCTGAACGATCCCGACTCCAGACCAGCGCCCGCTTCTCCCGTGGCAGAAGGAAGAGACCCGATGACCGCTCCCAGCGCCCCGACCGTCCCGTCGCCCCGATCCGGCGCGGGCCTTCCCGGCTCGCCCGACCTCCTGCGCTCCGTGTTCCGGCAGCACGCGGCGGGAGTCGCCGTGATCACCGCCCAGGACGGGGGGCGGCCCGCCGGCTTCACCGCCACCTCGCTCAACTCCGTGTCGGCCGACCCGCCGCTGCTCTCGTTCACGATCGGCACGGGTGCCTCCAGCTGGCCGGCCGTCCGCGACAGCGAGTACCTCGGCGTCCACATACTGGGCGAACACCAGAAGGACCTGGCCGGCCTGTTCGCCCGTAGCGGAGCCGACCGCTTCGGTTCGGGGACGGCGTGGACGCAGGGGCCGCACGGCGTTCCGGTGCTGGACGGGGTGCTGGCGTGGCTGGCCTGCCGGGTGGTGGCGCGGGTGCCCGCGGGGGCGCACCGGGTGATCATCGCGGAGGCGGTCGCCGGGGACCCCGCCGGGGAAGGGCGCCCGCTGCTCTACCACCAGGGGCGCTTCAACGCGTTGCGCGACTGAATCGTCCCTGCTGGAGTCGTGCGGGCGGCGTTGGCCAGATCACAGTTCACCAGCCTTGCGACTTGTGGGGACCCACGGTGTACTGACGAGTAACATTCCCTTCGGTGCGCGGGCCGCCCCGACCGGGATCCGCCCCACGAGGCGCCTATGCTGCCTGCACAAGGCGGTACCAGAAAAGACGATGCGGTAGGAGAGCCGGCGTGAGCCTGAGGATCGTTGTCTGTGTGAAGTACGTGCCCGACGCCACCGGCGACCGGCAGTTCACCGAGGACTTGACCGTCAACCGTGACGACGTCGACGGTCTGCTGTCGGAGCTCGACGAGTACGCCGTCGAGCAGGCGCTGCAGATCGCCGATGAGGCCGACGATGCCGAGATCACCGTGCTGACGGTGGGCCCCGAGGACGCCAAGGACGCGCTGCGCAAGGCGCTGTCCATGGGCGCGGACAAGGCCATCCACGTCGAGGACGACGACCTGCACGGCACCGACGTCATGGGCACCTCGCTGGTGCTCGCCAAGGCGATCGAGAAGGCCGGCTACGACCTGGTCATCACGGGCATGGCCTCGACCGACGGCACCATGGGCGTCCTCCCGGCGATCCTGGCCGAGCGCCTGGGCGTCCCGCAGGTCACGCTGCTCTCCGAGGTCAAGGTCGAGGGCGGCACCGTGACCGGCCGCCGCGACGGCGACACCGCGAGCGAGACGCTGGAGGCGTCCCTCCCCGCGCTCGTCTCGGTGACGGACCAGTCGGGCGAGGCCCGCTACCCGTCCTTCAAGGGCATCATGGCCGCCAAGAAGAAGCCGGTCGAGTCCTGGGACCTGGAGGAGCTGGAGATCGAGGCCGACGAGGTCGGCCTGGAGGGCTCCTGGACCGCGGTCGACTCCGCGGCGCAGCGCCCGGCCCGTACCGCCGGCACGATCGTCAAGGACGAGGGCGAGGGCGGCAAGCAGCTGGCCGGCTTCCTTGCGGAGCAGAAGTTCATCTAAGGCCCGGCCCGGCCGGCCGGAAGTCCTTCCCGGAGCTCCGGCCAACCCCTCTTAGCCCCCAGACACTTCGCAACCGCAGGAGAGCAGTCCCATGGCTGAAGTTCTCGTCTACGTCGACCACGTGGACGGCGCCGTCCGCAAGCCCACCCTCGAGCTGCTGACGCTGGCCCGCCGCCTCGGCGAGCCCGTCGCCGTCGCCCTGGGCGCCGGAGCGGACGCCACCGCCGCGGTGCTCGCCGAGCACGGGGCGGTCAAGGTCCTCACCGCCGACGCCCCCGAGTTCACCGAGTACCTCGTCGTACCGAAGGTGGACGCGCTCCAGGCCGCGTACGACGCCGTCTCCCCGGTCGCCGTGCTCGTCCCGTCCTCCGCCGAGGGCAAGGAGATCGCCGCCCGCCTCGCCGTGCGCATCGGCTCCGGCATCATCACCGACGCCGTGGACCTGGAGGCCGGTGACCAGGGCCCCGTCGCCACGCAGGCCGCCTTCGCCGCGTCGTTCACCACCAAGTCCCGCGTGTCCAAGGGCACCCCGGTCATCACCGTGAAGCCGAACTCGGCTCCGGTCGAGGCCGCCCCGGCCGCCGGCGCCGTCGAGGCGCTCGCCGTCACCTTCGGCGCCCTGGCCACCGGCACCAAGGTCACCGGCCGCACCCCGCGCGAGTCCACCGGCCGCCCCGAGCTGACCGAGGCCGCGATCGTGGTCTCCGGCGGCCGCGGCGTCAACGGTGCCGAGAACTTCGGCATCATCGAGGCGCTCGCCGACTCCCTCGGTGCCGCGGTCGGCGCCTCGCGCGCCGCCGTCGACGCCGGCTGGTACCCGCACTCCAACCAGGTCGGCCAGACCGGCAAGTCGGTCGCCCCGCAGCTGTACATCGCCTCCGGCATCTCGGGCGCGATCCAGCACCGGGCCGGCATGCAGACCTCGAAGACCATCGTGGCCGTCAACAAGGACGCCGAGGCCCCGATCTTCGACCTGGTCGACTACGGCGTGGTCGGCGACCTCTTCGCGGTCGTCCCGCAGCTGACCGAAGAGATCCAGGCCCGCAAGGGCTGACCTGCGCGTCTCTTCTCCGCTCCACTTCTCCGGGGCCGTGTGGTGATTCTCACCGCGCGGCCCCGAGTCGTTTGTCCAGGACGGCCGGGGGACCATTGACGGAGCGGAATGGCATGACTAAATTCTGCTATGCGGATCTAAGATTCCGTGAAGCGGAAAAGAGGAGAGTGCACGATGGGTCAGCAGGAGAAGGTGGCGACGAGCCTCGCAGGCGCGGTCAGCGAGGGCATCAGCGCTTCCCTCGCGCCGGTGGACGCGGAGCTCGCGCGGCACTACCCGGGCGACCCCGGCACCCGCCAGCCCATCCACACGGTCTACGTCCCCGGTGACGTCTTCACCGCCGGCACCATCCGCTCCTGGGGCGACCAGGCCCTCGCGGCCCTGGACGAGCACGCGCCGGACGCCGCCACCTTCGCCAAGGTGCTCGGCATCCCGGACGAGCTGGCCGTGCCGGTCTACGACCGTGTCCGCGCCAAGCTCCTGCGCGAGCCGGTCGAAGACCTCCGCGTCGACTTCGAGGACGGCTTCGGCGTCCGCTCCGACGAGGAGGAGGACCAGGCCGCGGCCCGCGCCGCCCGCCTCGTCTCCGAGGCCTTCTCCAACGGCACCAATGCCCCGTACATGGGCGTCCGCATGAAGTGCATGGAGTCCAACGTCCGCGACCGCGGCATCCGGACCACCGACATCTTCCTCTCCGGCCTCCTCGCGAACGGCGGCCTGCCCGACGGCCTCGTCCTGACCCTGCCCAAGGTCACGTACGCCGAGCAGGTCAGCGCCTTCGTCGAGCTGCTCGAGGCCTTCGAGAGCGCCCGCGGCCTGCGCCCGGGCCGGATCGGTTTCGAGATCCAGATCGAGACCAGCCAGTCGATCGTCGCCTCCGACGGCACCGCCACCGTCGCCCGCATGATCGAGGCCGCCAAGGGCCGGGCCACCGGCCTGCACTACGGCACCTTCGACTACAGCGCCTGCGTCGGCGTCTCCGCCGCCTACCAGTCGAGCGACCACCCCGCCGCCGACCACGCGAAGGCGATCATGCAGGTCGCGGCCGCCGGCACCGGCGTACGGGTCTCCGACGGCTCGACGAACGTCCTGCCGATCGGCACCACCGAGCACGTCCACGAGGCATGGAAGCTGCACTACGGCCTCACCCGGCGGGCCCTGGCCCGCGCGTACTACCAGGGCTGGGACATGCACCCGGCGCACCTGCCGACCCGCTACGCGGCCGTCTTCACCTTCTACCGCGAGGGCCTCGCGGTAGCCGCCGCGCGCCTGAAGGCGTATGTCGCCAAGATCGAGGGCGACGTGATGGACGAGCCCGCCACCGCCAAGGCCCTGGCCGGCTACCTGGTCCGCGGCCTCGACTGCGGCGCCGTCGGCGCCGAGGAGGTCGCGGCCCTGACCGGCCTCACCCGCGCGGAGCTCGACGCCTTCGCGATCCCGCGCCGCTCGGCCACCCTGACCGCCGGCGGCTGACACCCCGCGAGGCCCGGCCGGAGGCACCCCGACGCCTTCGGC
>NZ_JBEOXU010000152.1:0-13660 GCF_040296725.1 Streptomyces sp. NPDC002044 | reverse complement strand
GACGCCGCATCGCGAGCCGCGGCTCGCGATGCGGGTGTTCTACCCGTCCCTCCACCTCAGCCTCGCCGCCGACTACGTCAAGCTGCGCCGCCCCGAGGCGGCCCGGGTCCACCTGGCGCGGGCCCGCGCCGCCACCGGCGCGCTGTCCGACGACGGCTACGGGAACGGCGTACGGGCCGCCATCGCCCGCCTGGAGCGGCGCCTCGCCGGGGAACCGGGCGCGGGACCGGGGCCGTTCCCGGAGCAGGGCCCGTAGGCACGCTCCCGTACGGCGGCCGCGGCCCGGTGCGGTCAGCCGCCCCGCACGCCCGCGCAGATGCGGGCCTCCGGGCTGTCCGGGTGCCAGCGGCCGTGCCGCCGGCCCAGCGCGCACACGTCGGCCGGGCGCACCGGCAGCTCCCGCACCAGCCTCCGCCCGGCCTCGGCGTCGGGCCGCGCCTGGTGCCCGCGGCCGCCCTGGCGCTCCGTGAGGGGCTCGGCGGGCGTCGCGGGCTCCGGGATGTCGGGTACGGGTGGCACGGCCCGGGGGAGCCCGCCTGTGGCCTCCGGGGCGGTGCGCTGCGCGGACCGGTGGGCCTGGTCGGACGCCGCGGGGCGCGCGGACCGCCCGGGGACGGTCTCCAGAGCCTCCAGCGCGGGCGCCCGGACGACCACCGGGGCGGCTCCCGGCCCGCCGCGCGGCTCGTGGCGCGGCTCGTGGCGCGGCGGCACCCCGGCGGCGGGCGGGGCCGCGGGCCTGGCGGGAGCGGGGTTCACGCTCACACAGCCGGACACCGCCGAGACGGCACAGGCCACTCCGAGCAGCAGGGTTGTCGTGGTTCGGGTTGGATGCACTCGCGCAACTCTGCTGTGCGAGGACCCCGTTGCGAAAACCCGGAGCCGATATTCACCCCGCACGGGTGACGGGGACCCGGTGTCCGGCGGAAGGGCCTATTCGCCGGTGGCGCCGTCGATGTGCTCGCGCAGCAGGTCGGCGTGGCCGTTGTGGCGCGCGTACTCCTCGATCATGTGGGTGTAGACCCAGCGGAGGCTGAACACCTCGCCCCGGTGGTGGACGGCCGCGTCCGACACCAGGTCCAGGGACCGGCCCGCCGACGCCTGCCGGGCCAGCTCGATCTCGGTCTGCCAGACCCGCTCCGAGTCTGCCCAGGTGTCCCCGTCGGTGAAGTGGAAGTCCCCGTCGGGCTCCTCCTGGGAGGAGTACAGCTCCGGGAGGTCCTCGCCCAGCATGATCTCCCGGAACCAGTACCGCTCCACCTCCGCCATGTGCCGTACGAGGCCGAGCAGGCTCAGCTCGGAGGGCTTCAGGGGCGTCAGACGGAGCTGTTCGTCACCCAGGCCCTCGCACTTCCAGGCGAGCGTGGAGCGGTGGTAGTCGAGCCAGCCGTCCAGCATCTCCCGCTCGTCGGCGGTGGTGGCGGGCTCGGGGCGATGTGATCCATTGGAATTCATGGCCCTCATCCTGGGCGAACGCGGCCCCCGCCACCAGGGATTAAGCTGCGGGAATACCCACGGAACGAACCTGGAGGCCCCCGGTGAAGGTCGGCTGCATCGGACTCGGCGACATCGCCCAGAAGGCGTACCTGCCCGTCCTCACCACCCGCCCGGGAATCGAGCTGCACCTGCAGACCCGGACCCCCGCCACGCTGGAGCGGGTCGGTGAACTCCACCACGTCCCGGCCGAACGCCGGCACACCGACCTCGACGCCCTGCTCGCGCAGGGGCTCGACGCGGCCTTCGTGCACGCCCCGACCGCCGCGCACCCCGAGATCGTCACCCGCCTCCTGGAGGCGGGCGTGCCGACGTACGTGGACAAGCCGCTCGCCTACGAGTTCGCGCGGTCGCGCCGGCTGGTGGAACTGGCCGAGGAGCGCGGGGTCTCCCTCGCCGTCGGCTTCAACCGCCGCCACGCGCCCGGTTACACGCAGTGCGCCGAGCACCCGCGCGAGCTGATCGTCCTGCAGAAGAACCGCGTCGGCCTGCCCGAGGACCCGCGCACGCTGGTGCTGGACGACTTCATCCACGTCGTCGACACCCTGCGGTTCCTGCTGCCCGCCGAGGCGGACCACATCGACGTGCGGGCCGTGGTGCGCGAGGGCCTGATGCATCAGGTGGTGCTTCAGATGTCCGGCGAGGGCTTCACCGCGCTCGGCATCATGAACCGGCGCTCCGGGTCCGCGGAAGAGGTCCTGGAGGTGTCCGGACAGGACACCAAGCGCCAGGTCGTCAACCTCGCGGAGGTCATCGACCACAAGGGCCAGCCGACCGTCCGCCGCCGCGGGGACTGGGTTCCGGTCGCCCGCCAGCGCGGCATCGAGCAGGTCGTGGACGCCTTCCTGGAAGCCGTCGCGGCGGGCCGTACGCTCAGCGCCCGGGACGCGCTCCTCACCCACGAACTGTGCGAGCGGGTGGTGAGCTCGGCCCTCGAACAGGCTTCCTGAGGGAACGGGACCCCGCCGCCGCGCAGTACGCCGCCAGTACGGCCAGGGCCGCCGCGACCGGCCAGTCCCCGAAGCGGACGTAGAGCGTCGTGCCCCGGGCCGTCGGCACCTCGTACACGGCCGCCGTGCTCGCCCCGGTGGGCAGCGCCCCGCCGATCCGCTCCCCGGACGGGCCGTGCACCGCGCTGATCCCGGTCAGGGTGGCGTGCACCATGGGGCGGCCGGTCTCGGCGGCGCGCAACGCGGCCAGCGAGGCGTGCTGCGCCGGGGCCCAGCTGTCCTGGAAGGTGCTGGTCGAGGACTGGGCGACCAGCAGGCCGGCGCCGCCGCGGACCAGGTGGCGGCTCATGTCCGGGAACGCCGACTCGAAGCAGACCAGCGGGCCCACGCGGACGCCCCCGGGCAGGCTCATCACCACCGGGGCGTCCCCCGGAACCCGGTCCTCGTCGGCCGCCCTGCCGACCGAGGTGGCCCAGCCGAGGAGCGCGCGGGCCGGCACGTACTCACCGAAGGGGACGAGCCGCATCTTGTCGTACCGGTCGCCCGTGGGGCCGCGGGCGTCCACCAGCACCGCGCTCTTGCGGATCCCGGGCCGGTCCGGCTGCCGCGCGTCCACGTTCACCAGCAGCGGCGCGCCCGCCTCCGCGGACAGCACCGCCAGGCGCCGGGCCAGGTCCGGGCGGGCCGTCAGGTCCTCGCCGACGCTGCTCTCGCCCCACACCACCAGGTCGACCGGTCCGCCCGCCGGCGTCCGGGTCAGCCGCTCGCCGGCGGCGAACCGCCGCTCCGTGCTGTCCGGGCCGTCCGCCACCGGCCCCGGCTGGACGACGGCCACCCGCAGCCGCCCCGACACCTCCGGCGCCGGTGCCCACAGCCACACCATGCCCGTCAGCACCGCGCACCCCGTCAGCCCGGCCACCGCCGGGGCCCGCGCGCCCGGCACCGCCACCAGCAGCACCACGGCGCAGTTCACCGCCACCACGACGAGCCCGACCAGCCACACCCCGCCCACCGAGGCCAGCCGCAGCGCGGGCGGCACCTGCCACTGGCTCGCGCCCAGCAGCCCCCAGGGCCCGCCCAGCCCCTGCCAGGACCGGACCAGCTCCGACAGCAGCCACCCCGCCGGTACGAGGACCAGCGCGGCGCCCGCCCGGACGGCCGAGGGGGCGCCGCCGAGCAGCCGCCGCACCAGCAGCGCCCAGGGGATCCACAGCACGCCCAGCAGCGCGGCCACCGGCACCAGGAACACGTGCAGGCTGGGCAGCAGCCAGTGGTGGACGGCCACGATGAAGGCGGCGCCGCCCAGCCAGCCCTCCAGGGCCGCCCGCCGCCCGGTGGGGGCCGACCTCAGCAGCAGCATCCAGGGCACGAGGGCCACGTAGGCGAACCACCACAGCGCGGGCGCGGGGAAGGCGAGGGCGGGCAGCGCGCCGGCGAGGACCGCGGCGGCGATCCGCCGGCCCGGGATCCGGGCACCGCTCATCGGGACCATGGCATGCCTCCGCCTCCAGTGTGGATCAGCCGCCGGGGCGGGGCCCGGTCAGGCGCTCGTGTGGCGCCACTTCTCGTGGACCGTCACGCCGGTCAGCCGCCAGCCGTCGCGGGTGCGGGCCAGCTCGAAGGCGTAGCGTCCGGCCGCGACGAAGTTGGGCGCGGTGACGGTCCCGTCGAACTCGGGCCCCGCCAGCCGCATCGGGTTGAGGAAGTCGGCCCGCACCCGGGCGGTGTCGCCGGGCGAGCCGCCCAGGTCCTCGACCCGGACGAGCCGGTTCACGATGAGGTGCTGGCGCACCGGGAAGAGCTTCATGGTCTCGGCGAGCCAGTCCGCGACCTCCCCGGCCGGCCCCTCGACACCGCCCGCCGAGCTGTAGTCGGCCCGGCCGCCCTCGGCGAACAGGGCGCGGTACGCCTCCCAGTCGCCGTCGTCGACGGCCACCGCGTACCCGGAGACCACCTCGTCGATGGCCAGCCGGTCCATTACCGTCGCGAGGTCCACACGCTGCGTCATCGGGACAGTGTGGGGCTGCCGGGGCGCGAGGCCAAGGGGCACGCGCCCCGCGGATCCTCCCGCGGGCGGTCAGTGACCGGAACGCACCTCCCGCTGCCGCACCACGACGAGGAACGCGTCGCTGTCCAGGTCCATCACCACCTCGGCCTGCACCCCCTCGCGCAGGCGCTGCGCCGCGTACTCCTCGGCGGGCCAGCTCCCCCTCGGACTTCCGGCCGGAAACCGCTCCAACACCACTCGCCCCATGGGACGCCCCCTGTCGCTTGCCTTCAGGTCTCTCGGGCACAACGACGCACAGGCCGCCCGGGAACGTTCCCGAGCGGCCTGCGGTTCACGCGAAGCGGTGAGCGGTGAGCGGTGAGCGAGGCCGGCGTTACGAGCCGGACTCGCCCGCGTGCGGGCTCAGCACGCCCGTGCCGATCAGGATGAACAGGGCGATGCCCAGCAGGATCCGGTAGATCACGAACGGCATGAAGCTCTTGGTGGAGATGAACTTCATGAACCAGGCGATGACGACGTAGCCCACGAAGAAGGCGATGACCGTCGCGAAGACCGTCGGCCCCCACGAGATGTGGCCCGGCTCCTCGACCACGTCCAGGATCTCGAACGCGCCCGACGCCAGCACGGCCGGGATGGCGAGGAGGAAGGAGTAGCGGGCGGCCGCCTCACGCGTGAAGCCCAGCAGCAGGCCGCCGGAGATCGTCGCACCGGACCGCGAGACGCCCGGGATGAGGGCCATCGCCTGGCAGAAGCCGAAGACGAGACCGTCCTTGACGCTCAGCTGCCCCAGCGTCTTGCGCTCGCGGATCGCGCGGTGCCGGCCGCCCTCCTCGTCGCGCGCGGCCAGCCGGTCGGCGATGCCGAGCACGATGCCCATCACGATGAGGGTGGTGGCGGTCAGCCGCAGGTCGCGGGCCGGACCCACGATCTGGTCCTTGAAGACGAGACCGAGGACGCCGATCGGAATCGATCCGACGATCACCAGCCAGCCCATCTTCGCGTCCTGTTCGGAGCGCAGGACCTTGGTGTAGAGGGAGCGGAACCAGGTGGAGACGATCCGCGCGATGTCCTTGCGGAAGTAGATCAGCACGGCCGCCTCGGTGCCGATCTGGGTGATGGCGGTGAAGGCCGCTCCCGGATCGTGCCAGCCGGCGAACGCCGCGGTCAGCCGCAGGTGGGCACTGGAGGAGATCGGGAGGAACTCCGTAAGCCCCTGGACGAGACCGAGGATTAGGGATTCGAACCAGCTCATGTCGGGGTGCGCTCGTCCTTGTGATCGTCGGGCAGTTCGCGTCCGATGCTAGGGCCCGTGCGGGGCGGCGCTGACCACCGGGGGGTGCTGGGGCGCCCGTTCGTACGCGGCCCCGAGCGGACGGGCCGGTGCCAGGCGGTGCCGCTTGTGCCAGGCGACGGCTCCGGCGGCCACCACGGACACCACGATGAAGCCGAACGAGACGAGGAACGCGGGCGAGCCGGGGGAGGAGGCGTTCGCCCCCGCGATCACGTACGCGGTCGTGTTCGGGACGACCCCGAGCGCCGTCGCGGACAGGAACGGCACCCAGCCGCAGCGGGAGACCGCGGCGCAGTAGTTGGCCACCACGAACGGCACCCCGGGGAAGAGCCGGACGGCGATCATCGAACGGAAGCCGTGCCGGCTGAGCTGGCCGTCGGCCGCGCGCAGCCAGCGGCCGCGCACGTACGGGCGCAGGGCCTCCTGGCCCATGTACCGGCCCAGGCCGAAGGCGATGGCGGCGCCGAGCACGGTCCCGCCGACCGCCGCGAGCAGGCCGAACTGGGTGCCGAAGACGGCTCCGGCGGCCAGGTTCAGCAGCGGGCGCGGCACGAAGGCCGCCGCGCACACCCCGTACACGCCCGCGAACAGCAAAACCGCCGTGCCCACCGGGAGCCCCGGGGGCCAGCCCTCCGAGAGGATCCGCTGTGGCTCGTACAGCAGCACGCACACGCCGGCCGCGGCGAGCAGCACGACGAGGAGCGACAGCCGGAGCCACGGCGCGAGGAGGAGGGACATTCCGGGAGACTAACCGACCCGGGGGACCCCGCGCCGTAATCTGGCCCTCATGCGGCGGAACGACCCGCGACCGCCGGGGACACCCCACAGCGCCCTCGCGGACACCCTCCTGGACCGGCTGACCGGCGCCTACGCGGGCGCCGCCGACCCCGTACGGGCCGCGGCGATGGCCGCCTACGTGAAGGACGTCTCGCCCTTCCTCGGCATCCCGGCCCCGCTGCGCCGCGAGCTGTCGAAGGCGGTGACCAAGGACACCCCGGCCCCGGGGGAAGCGGACTGCGCCGCCCTCGCCCTGCGCTGCTGGACGCTCGCGGAGCGCGAGTACCGGTACTTCGCCGTGGACTACCTGCGCCGGCACGTCTCCCGCTGCTCCTCCGCCCTCCTGCCGGTGGTCCGCCACCTCGTCGTGACCGACCCCTGGTGGGACACCGTCGACCTGCTCGCCGTTCACACGGTGGGCCCGCTGGTGGCCGCCGACCCGGCGCTGAGAGCCGTCATGGACGAGTGGATCGGGGACGAGGACCTCTGGCCGGCCCGCACCGCCCTTCTGCACCAGCTGCGCCACAAGGACGCCACCGACACCGGCCGGCTCTTCGGCTACTGCCGCCGCCAGGCCGCCCACCCGGACTTCTTCATCCGCAAGGCCATCGGCTGGAGCCTGCGGGAGTACGCGAGGACCGACCCGGACGCGGTCCGCGCCTTCGTGGAGGCCGAACGCTCCCGGCTGTCCCCGCTGTCCGTGCGCGAGGCGCTCAAGAACCTCTGACCGCGGGCACGTTCGCGCCCGAAATCCATTCGACGCCGCGGGGGCCGTCCGGCAGGATCAGGGGCATGTCCCGGTACGCCTTCCCCGCAGCGCCGTCCGCAGTCGCGGACGCGCCGAAGGCTGCCGCAGGCGCGGAAGCGTTCCCCCTCGCCGCATTCGACGGCGCACGAAGCTGACCCTTCCCGGACAGACCGGCGGACCCCGCAGGGGGAGGGTCGGCCCGGTTGCGGGGTCCCGTTCCAGCTTCGAGCCACGGGAAAGAACATCATGGCCAAGACGGCCTTCGTACGGACCAAGCCGCATCTCAACATCGGCACCATGGGTCACGTCGACCACGGCAAGACCACCCTCACCGCCGCCATCACCAAGGTCCTCGCCGAGCGCGGCGGCGCCTCCTACGTGCCCTTCGACCGGATCGACCGGACCCCGGAGGAGGCCCGGCGCGGGATCACCATCAACCTCACCCACGTCGAGTACGAGACCGACACCCGCCACTACGCCCACGTGGACATGCCCGGCCACGCCGACTTCATCAAGAACATGGTCACCGGGGCCGCGCAGCTCGACGGGGCGATCCTCGTCGTCTCCGCGCTCGACGGGGTCATGCCCCAGACCGCCGAGCACGTGCTGCTCGCCCGCCAGGTCGGCGTCGACCACATCGTCGTCGCCCTGAACAAGGCCGACGCCGGCGACCCCGAGCTGACCGACCTGGTCGAGCTGGAGGTCCGCGACCTGCTCACCGCTCACGGATACGGCGGCGACGCGGCGCCCGTCGTACGGGTCTCCGGACTCGGGGCGCTGGCGGGCGACCCACGCTGGACCGGGGCGGTCGAGGCACTGCTGGACGCCGTGGACACGTACGTGCCGATGCCCGTGCGGTACACCGACGCGCCCTTCCTGCTGCCGGTGGAGAACGTGCTCACCATCACCGGGCGCGGGACCGTCGTCACCGGCGCCGTCGAGCGGGGCGGTGTACGGATCGGCGACCGGGTGAGCGTGCTCGGCGGCGACGGCGAGCCGGTCGAGACGGTCGTCACCGGCCTGGAGACCTTCGGGAAGCCGATGGAGTCCGCCGAGGCCGGCGACAACGTCGCGCTGCTGCTGCGCGGGGTCCCGCGCGACGGGGTGCGCCGCGGCCACGTGGTGGCGGCGCCCGGCAGCGTCGTGCCCAGGCGGCGGTTCACGGCGCGGGTGTACGTGCTGTCGGGGCGCGAGGGCGGCCGCAGGACCCCGGTCGTCAGCGGGTACCGGCCGCAGTTCTACCTCCGCACCGCCGACGTGGTCGGCGACGTGGACCTGGGCGCGGCCGGTACGGCCCGGCCGGGGGAGACGGTCGAGATGACCGTGGAGCTCGGGCGGGACGTACCGCTGGAGCCGGGCCTCGGCTTCGCGATCCGCGAGGGCGGCCGCACGGTCGGCGCGGGCACGGTGACGGCCGTACTGGAGTGACCCGGCCGCACTGATCGCGTCCCCTCCGTGGTGGCGGCGGGCAGGCTGCGCCAGACTGCCTGTCGTCACCGCGGGCGGCCGCGGGGCGTAGGGAACGTACGTGACGTACGGGAACGAGGGGCGGGCGGCGATGGGCGGCGACACGGCACTGGTGCTGGGCGGCGGGGGACTGACCGGGGTCGGCTGGGAGTGCGGGATCCTGTACGGGCTCGCCCGCGCCGGAGTGGACCTCACCACCGCCGACCTCGTCATCGGCACCTCGGCCGGCTCGGTGGTCGGCGCCCAGCTCACCTCGGGACTGCTCACCCCGCGGGAACTCTACGAACGCCAGCTCGGCGACCCGCGCGGCGAGCTCCCGGCCCGGCTCGGGGCGGGCCTCATCGCCCGCTACGCCCTCGCGATGGCGCGCTCGCGCGACGTGAAGGGCTACCGGCGGCGGGTCGGCGCGCTCGCGCTGGCCGCGGACACCGGGACCGAGGCCGAGCGGCGCACGGTACTGGCGGCCCGGCTGGTCTCGCACGAGTGGCCCGAGCGACGCCTCGTCGTCACCGCCGTAGACGCCCAGAGCGGCGAGCTCAGGGCCTTCGACCGGGACGGCGGGGGCGGCCTGCTCGACGCCGTCTCGGCGAGCTGCGCGGTGCCCGGCGTGTGGCCGCCGGTGACGGTCGGCGGACGCCGGTTCATCGACGGCGGCATCCGCTCCGCGACCAACGCCGACCTGGCCGCGGGCTACGCGCGGGTGGTGGTGCTCGCGCCGATGGCGATGGGCGCCGGGCTGATCCCCTCGCCGGCCGCGCAGGCCGACCGGCTGCGCGCGGCCGGCGCCCGGGTCCTGCTGATCACCCCGTCGGCGGCGGCCCGCAAGGTCTTCGGCCGCAACGTCCTGGACCCGGCCCGCCGTGACCCGGCCGCGCGGGCGGGCCTGGACCAGGCCGCCGGACACGTCGCCGGGGCGCGGGCGGTCTGGTCGGGCTGAGGCCCGGGTGTCTCTGGGCTCGGGGGCCCGGGGGCTCGGGGGCTCGGGGGCCCGGGGGCTCGGGGCCCGGGGGCTCGGGGGCCCGGGCGGTTCCGGCGGGTGGCGGTCCGGCCCGGCCGGGCGCGGGCCGACAATGGTGCGGTGAGCGACGAACAGATACCGGTCATCCGGGCCGTGGACCAGGGCACCGCCAAACTGCTGCCGGACGTGGACCGGGAGCGGGCCTGGCTGCTGACCGTCGACGGGGCGCCGCAGTCGTACGTGGACCTGGACGAGCCGGATCACCTGGAGTTCGAGTACGTACGCCGCCTCGCGCACGTCCTGGACCGCGCCGCGGACCCGGGGCGCCCCCTGGACCTGCTGCACCTCGGCGGGGGCGCGCTCACCCTGCCGCGGTACGCCGCGGTGACCCGGCCGGGGTCGCGGCAGACGGTCGTCGAGTTCGACGCGGGCCTGGTGGAGCTGGTCGCCGAGTACCTGCCGCTGCCGGCGGACGCCGGGGTGACGGTGCACGCCGCCGACGCCCGGACCTGGCTGGAGGCGGCGCCCCCGGCGAGCGCGGACGTGGTGGTGGCCGACGTGTTCGGCGGCTCGCGGGTGCCGGCCCGGCTGACGTCCGTGGAGTACGCGCGGGAGGCGGCGCGGGTGCTGCGGCCCGGGGGGCTGTACGCGGCCAACCTGGCCGACGGGGCGCCGTTCGACTTCCTGCGGGCGCAACTGGCCACCTTCGGGGCGGTGTTCGGGGAGCTGGCCCTGCTCGCGGAGCCGGCGGTGCTGCGGGGGCGCCGGTTCGGGAACGCGGTGCTGCTGGCGTCGGACGCGGAGCTTCCGGTGGCCGCGCTGGCCCGGCGCTGCGCCGGCGACGCCTTCCCCGCCCGGGTGGAGTGCGGGGCGGGGCTGGCCCGGTTCGTACGGGGGGCCCGGCCGGTCGGCGACGCGGAGGCGGTGGCCTCGCCGGAGCCGCCGGAGGGCGCGTTCAGCCTGGGGTGAGCGCGTCCTTCGGCTGCGGGCCGGGCGCCGGGGCCGGGCGGGGCGGCGGGGGCCTGCGGGTGATCCGGCGTACGTCCGGCACCAGCAGCACCGCCGCCGTGGGGATCAGGACCAGTGCCGCGCAGCCCCACAGGGCGGTGGAGCGGCCGAAGGCCGACTCGGCGGGCCCCGCGAGGGCGGTGGCCAGCGGCGTCATCGACAGGGAGCCGAACCAGTCGTAGGCGGAGACCCGGGAGAACTTCTCCTCGGGGATCTCCTGGTGCATCGTCGTCATCCAGTTGACGCCGAACACCTCGATCGAGATCCCGCTGACGAGCATCACCGCGCACAGCGCCCACACGGGCAGCGGGATCGCCAGCCCGGCCGAGGGCAGTGCCATCGGGAACACGCAGAGCGTGCCGACGAGCAGGAGCCGGCGCGGCTTCCAGGCCATCATCAGCAGAGCCCCGCCGATGGTGCCGACACCGAAGCAGGCCAGGGCCAGGCCCCACGGCGCCGCCCCGCCCAGCCGGTCCCGGGCGACGAGGGGCCCGTACACCGCCTCCGCGGCGCTGATCACGCCGACCACGACGGCGAACTGGAGCACGATGCTCCACAGCCAGGGCCGGGTACGGAACTCCACCCAGCCCTCGCGCAGGTCGGACAGCAGCCCTCCGCCCGGCGCCCGTTCGGGGATGTGGCTGACGTCGAGGAAGGCGCGCTGCGCGCCCGCCACGGCGAAGGCGGCCGCGTCGACGGCGAGCACCCAGCCCGCGCCGAACGCCGCGATCATGGCGCCGCCGAGCGCGGCGCCGCCGATCCCGGCGCCGTTCATGGCCATCCGGAACAGGGCGAACGCGCGGTTGGAGTGCTCGCCGGAGACGGTGGACAGGAGCATGCCCTCGGCGGCCGGGTTGAAGAAGGCCGTACCGGTTCCGCACAGGGCGGTCAGCAGCATCATCTGCCACAGCCGGGGGTCCCCGGTCAGGACCAGCAGCGCGAAGGCGGCCTGCGAGACGCAGTTGAGGGTGTTCGCGGCGACCATCACGTGGTGCCGGGGAAGCCGGTCGGCGATCGCCCCGCCCACGAGCAGGAAGAGGACGAGCGGGAGCGTACGGGCGGCCGTGACCAGGCCGACGTCCCAGCCGGTGCCGCCGGTCTCCAGAACCGCGAACGAGGCGGCGATCAGGGCCCCGTGGCTGCCGAGGTTCGTGACGACCGCGGCGCCCGTCAGCAGGCTGTAGTTCCGGCCGGCCCACTCGGGGCGGCGACGGCGCGCGGGCGTACGGGACGGGGCGGCGGCGGGGGAAGGACTCACCCCCGGACTATCCACGGACCGGGCCGAGAATCCAAACGGATTGTCGGCCCGGTCCGAGGGGGCGGGAGATCAGCCCGTGGAGAGGCGGACGGTGCTCAGGATCTTTTCGAGCGTCGCCTGGGGGACCTCGTCCGGAACTCCGGCGGCGCTGTAGAGGATCCAGCTGGAGAAGTCACCGTTGGCGGTCTTGAAGCTGAAGGCGATGGACTTGCCGTCGGAGGAGCACTTGTTCTCCTTGGCGATGCCCGGCGCGGTGGCGGTCGCCATGTGGCCCTTGAGCCCGGAGGAGGTGGTGTACTCCTTCGGGTCGGAGACCTTCACGGTGCCCTTCGGCGCCTTCTGCGCGTATCCGGCGAACACCCAGTTGCCGGCCTCGTTGCGCACGGCCTCGGCGGTGTCCTTGGCGCCCTGGCCGCCCTTGGTGCCGGTGCCGGCCAGTGAGGTCGTCTCCTCACTGCCGTTCTTGTCGGAGTCGACCTTGCACCAGTCCTCCTTGAGGTAGGCGGGCCCCGACATCATCACGACCGGGCCGCCGTCCTTCTTCACGTCGTCCTCGAACCCGATCGACATGCCCGAACCCAGGACGTTCCACTCCGGCGGGACGTCGAAGGCGGTGCCGTACTTCGGATTGAGGACCACCTTCCAGCCCGCGATCAGCGGCTTGACCTCACCGCCGGCCCGCGGGTTCGGGGCGGTGCCCGTCGGAGCGGGCGCGGAGGAGGGCGGGGCCGAGGAGGAGGCCGCCGGCTTGCCGTCCGCCTGGTTGGTGCTGTCGTCCCGGGTCAGGACGAAGGCGCCGGTGGCGGCTGCGGCCACCACGACGGCCGCGGCCGCCACGATGGCCACGGTCTTGGTGGAGTACGGGCTGCCGCCGCCCGGCGGCCGCGGGGCCGGAACCTGCTGGGTCTGTCCCCAGGGCTGGACCGGTGGCGGCGTCTGGTACCCCGGCTGCGGGTACCCGTAGCCGGGCTGCTGCTCACCGTATCCGGGCTGCTGGTACGGGTTCGGCTGCCCCGGCTGTCCCGGCTGCTGCTGGTACGGGTTCTTTTGCGCGTCCTGAGGGTTCTGCTCGTCCCCGGGCGGCTGCTGCTGTCCTGGCCACATGGCCGGTAACCCTAGTGGGAGTGGTCCCCGGGGGCCACGGCCGCCCCCGGTCCGGCTCTGGCCATCCGCATCTACTCGCGGGTAACATGCCGTTTCATGAGCGCAGACCAGATGAACGTGGGCGAACTGCTCGCCGCGACGGTGCCGATGGCACGGACCCTGAACCTCCAGTTCCTGGAGACCACCCCCGAGCGCGCGGTCGTCCGGCTCCCGGACCAGCCCGACTTCCACAACCACGTCGGCGGCCCGCACGCCGGCGCCATGTTCACCCTCGCCGAGTCCGCGAGCGGCGCGATCGTCCTGGCCGCCTTCGGCGACCAGCTCTCGCGCGCGGTGCCGCTGGCCGTGAAGGCCGAGATCGGCTACAGGAAGCTCGCCAAGGGCGTCGTCACGGCCACCGCCACCCTCGGCCGCCCGGTCGCGGACGTCGTCGCCGAGCTCGACGCGGGCGGCCGCCCCGAGTTCCCCGTCACCATCGCCATCCGGCGCGAGGACGAGGCCGTGACGGGCGAGATGACGGTCGTCTGGACCCTGCGCCCCAACGCGTAGCACTCCCGCCCGGCCCTGGCGCCGGACGGCCGCGAGGCCCCCGCCCCTGCC
>NZ_JBEOXU010000151.1:0-13739 GCF_040296725.1 Streptomyces sp. NPDC002044 | reverse complement strand
GTCCAGGAGCCCTCGCTGATCGAGCCGTAGACCTCGTCGGTGGAGATGTGGACGAAGCGGCCGACGCCGTGCTTGCGTGCCGGGCGGCCGTCCGCGGCGGGGAGTGGGGGCACGGCGGGGCGTCCCCGCAGGACGAGCGCGCAACCGGCCCGCGCGGACGAAGCGGTACCTCGGTGCGCGAGCCGAGGAGACGCCCCGGCGGGACCCCACGGACGGCCCGTGCGGTTCAGCCGCCGTCAGGAATCGGCCCCCTCAGCCCGCCGGCGCTTGAGGCGGACCGCGCCGGTCTCGGGACCGCGCCGGGCTCGGGCGGGCGCCGCGTGTCCCCGTGAACCCGCGCCGGAGGCGTTACGCGTCCAGGCCGATGGCGAAGGCCGCTTCCAGGTCGTGCTGGGAGTACGTGCGGAACGCGACGTGGGTGTCCGTTCCCTCGACGCCGGGGATCTTGCTGATGCGGCCCGGGATGATGTCCGCCAGGTTCTCGTGGCGGGCCACGCGGACCAGTGCGATCAGGTCGTACGTGCCGGTGACGGAGTAGACCTCGCTGACGCTGTCCAGCGCGGCGATGGACTCGGCGATCTCGGGGATGCGGTCCACGCTGGTCTTGATGAGCACGATCGCGGTGATCACGGCTGGCTGTCTCCCTCGGTGGCCGTCGCTGGTCGCCTCACTCTAGTCGCACCCCGGTAGCGGACCCACGCGTAGAGGAAGCCGAGCGAGAAGCCCACCAGGTGGGCCAGATAGGCGACCCCGGGACCGCTGTCCGCGCGGTGCGCCGCCACCCACTGGAGGGCGAACCAGAACAGCAGCACGATCCAGGCGGGGAAGCGCAGCGGCAGGAAGAACAGGAACGGGAACAGGCTCGTCACCCTGGCCCACGGGAGCAGGTACAGGAAGGCGCCCAGGACCGCGGAGATGGCCCCGGAGGCGCCGACCAGGGTCTGGGCGGACTGCGCGTTCGCCGCCGCGTACGCCGCCAGGGCCGCGTACCCCGTACAGACGTAGAAGGCGAGGAAGGCGGGACGGCCCATCCGCTCCTCCGCCATCGCGCCGAAGACGTAGAGGAAGAGCATGTTCCCCAGCAGGTGCAGCCAGCTGCCGTGGACGAACAGGGCGGTCAGCGGGGTCAGCCAGGCGCGGGGCGCGGCCGTGAAGAGCTCGTCCGGGACCACGCCCCAGCGCCGGAAGTACTCCGTCCCGGCCGCCAGCAGCCCGTCACCCGTCCCATAGGAGGGGTTCAGCCCCGAGGCCGGGCTCAGTACGAACACCACACCGCAGCCCGCGATCAGCGCGTGGGTGACCACCGGTCCCCGGGCCGCCTCGCGCAGGGCCCGCCACCTTACGATCATGTGACAGAGCATGACGTAACGAGCCCCACCTGAAGCGGTGCCAGGCCGTAGGGTTACGAGCTGCGGTCCGGCGGCCCGCGCAGACGGCCGCGCGGACCGCTTTAATTGAAACAGCTACGAAGGAGAGAGCGGCCTGATGACGGTTCCCCTGCCGACCGACACCACCCGGTGGCGCTGCACGCTGTGCGGCAACCTCACGCGTTTCGACGTCACCCGCTCGTCGAAGGTCGTGGAGTACGTCCACCTGGACCTCGCCGGGGAGCCCAAGGTCGAGGAGCGGGAGGTGGTCAATGAGACCATCGAGTCGGTCCGCTGCCGCTGGTGCAACGCGGTGGACCAGATCGAGCTCGTGGACAGGCCGGGCGCGGACTCCTGAAGGAGGCCCGCCCACAGGTAGATCACGGTAGGGGTGACGGATTGTGGAGCCAGAAAGCGGCGCTGAGCCGGCCGACGCGGCCGGCGACGCCGCCGAGGTGCTCGACCGCCCGCTGCCGGAAGGCGTGCGGCGCCGGGTCGTCGCGCTCGTCTCGGACGCCTTCGGCGGACTGACGGTCGCGGACCTCCCGGCGCAACTGCGCCAGTACGCCCGCTTCACCCCGACCCGGCGCGCCAAGTTCGCGGGCAACGCGATGGCGGCGGCGGTCGAGACCGACGGCGTGTTCCGCGGCAGGGTCGCCGAGAAGCTGCGCGAGGCGCAGGCCGACCTGGCCGGGGCGCTGGAGTCCGGCGCCCCGCCGGCCGCCGCCGACCCGCTGGACGTGGCGGCCGCCGCGTACGTCCTGCGGCCGCCGGGCTGGGTCAAGCTGGTGGCCGCCGCGGGCGAGGAGGCGCAGCGCGCCGACGCCGAGCGGGCCGACGAGGAGACCCGGCGCGAACTGGACCGGCTCCGCGAAGAGCTCTCCCACGTACGCGAGGCACAGCGCTCCGGCGGTGAGCAGGTGCGGACCGAGCTGGAGACCTCCCGCAAGGAAGCCGAATCGCTTCACCGCAAACTGCGCAGCGCCCTGAGCGACGTCAAGCGCGGCGAGGCGGCCCTGCGCAAGGTGAACGCCGAGGTCGACGGGATCCGCGGCGAGGCGGCCACCCGGGTGGCCGCCGCCGAGAGCGAGACCCGGCGGCTGAAGTCCCGGCTGGCGGAGGTGGAGACGGCGCTGGAGACCTCGCGCCGGGCCACCCGCGAGGGGCGCAGCATCGAGGACATGCGGCTGCGGCTGCTGCTGGACACCGTGCTGGACGCGGCGGCGGGGCTGCGCCGCGAACTGGCGCTGCCGCCGGTGAACACCCGCCCGGCGGACACCGTGGACGCGGTGGAGCCGGGCCGGATGACGCCGAAGGACATCGCGGCGCGCGCGCTGTCGGAAACCGATCCGGCCCTGCTGGACCAGCTGTTGGCGCTGCCCCAGGCGCATCTGGTGGTCGACGGCTACAACGTGACGAAGACCGGCTACCCGACGATGCCGCTGGAGAAGCAGCGGCTGCGGCTGCTGGGCGGGCTGTCGATGCTCGCGGCGCAGACCGGCGCGGAGATGACCTGTGTGTTCGACGGGGCGGAACTGGCGGCCCCGGTGCTGCTCGCGCCGCCG
Organism: Streptomyces sp. NPDC002044; assembly: GCF_040296725.1. Classification (NCBI taxonomy): domain Bacteria; kingdom Bacillati; phylum Actinomycetota; class Actinomycetes; order Kitasatosporales; family Streptomycetaceae; genus Streptomyces; species Streptomyces sp. NPDC002044. Next base: position 10,807 of record NZ_JBEOXU010000151.1, on the reverse strand, counting down.
CGCGGGGTGCGGGTGCTGTTCTCCAAGGCCGGGGTGACGGCGGACGAGCTGATCCGCCAGCTGGTGCGGGCGGAGCCGACGGGCCGGCCGGTCGTGGTGGTCTCCACGGACCGGGAGGTCGCCGACGGGGTGGCCAAGGCCGGTGCGCGGCCCGTGACGTCCGCCTTGTTGCTGAAGCGGCTTTCGCGCGTTTCGTAACCCCTGGGGCGAATGCCGGAATTGACGGGGCGCCGGGGGAACGTACCGTCAAGTCCCCGGCACGGAGCGTGCGCTGTAGGTAAAGAAGCTGGTCGGGGACCGAGTTTTTTCTCTGCGGGATTTGAACTGATCACAGCGAGGTCACTAAGGTCTGTTCAAACCTTCGTGCGGTAGGTCACTCATTCGGGGTGACGGCGGAGGCGCTGCCGAGTTGCGTTCTTCGGCGGTTCGAGGAAGAAGGAGCTCGCCTTCGTGGCGTCCCACCGTCGACCCAAGCAGCCGACCCGCGCTCGTGTGACCGTACTGACCGCGACGGCCGCAGCCGCCGTGGCCCTCTCCGCCCAGGGCGCCTCGGCCGCCCCGGCGAAGCCGGGCAAGGAAGAGGTCAAGTCCCAGGTCGACGCGCTCTACGAAGAGGCGGAGCAGGCCACCGAGAAGTTCAACGGGGCCAAGGAACGCCAGGAGAAGCTCGAAAAGGAGATCGGGCAGCTCCAGGACCAGGTCGCGCGCGGCCAGGGCGACCTCAACGAGCTGCGCAGCACGCTCGGTTCGATGGCCAGCGCCCAGTACCGGGGCGGCGGCATCGACCCCTCCCTCGCGCTCTTCCTCTCCGCCGACCCGGACAGCTACCTCGACAAGGCGGCCTCCCTCGACCACCTGAGCGGCAAGCAGGTCGAAGCCGTCCAGAAGATCCAGGCCAAGCAGCGCAGCCTCGCGCAGCAGCGCCAGGAAGCCTCCGGCAAGCTGGCCGACCTCGACGCGACCCGCAAGGAGCTCGGCGAGAAGAAGAAGGTCTCGACGGACAAGCTCGCCGAGGCGCAGGCCCTCCTCAACACGCTGACGGCGCAGGAGCGCACGCAGCTCAAGGAGGAGGAGACCAAGGCCAGCCGCAGCGCCGGCGAGCGCGTGGACCTCGGCGACGTGAAGCCCTCCGGCCGGGCGGGCGCCGCTCTCGCCGCCGCGAAGACCAAGCTGGGCACCGCGTACGTCATGGGCGCCACCGGCCCCAGCGCGTACGACTGCTCCGGGCTGACGCAGTGGGCCTACAAGCAGGCCGGCGTCAGCATCACCCGCACCACCTACACGCAGGCCAACGACGGCAAGCGCGTCGGCCGCAGCGAGCTCCAGCCCGGTGACCTGGTCTTCTTCTACGGAGACCTGCACCACGTGGGCCTGTACGCGGGCAACAACATGACGCTGCACGCCTCCAACCCGCGCGGCGGCATCAAGTACGAGTCGATGGACAACATGCCGTTCCAGTTCGGCGTCCGCATCTGACCCTCCCGCCGCGCCCCTCCCGGCCGGGGACGCGCCGCGGACCGCCCATCCGGGCGAATTCCGAGGCCGCGCCCTGACCGCACGCCCCGCCGGTGACCTGCGTCTCCTGCGGGGCGTCGTCGTGCGCGCCCGCCGGAGGTCGTTGGCCGGTGCGTGGTCGCGCCGCTACTGTCTGCCAGCGCGGAACCCGGCACACGGCCGTCCACGGGGGGCGGACCCGGGCCCCGCGCAGCGGAAGGGAGCGGTTTCACGTGGCGTCCCATCGCCGGCCCGGCCCCAGCGGCCTCACCGGCCTCGAACGGAACACGAAGGTCACCGTCCTGACCGCCGCCGCGGCGACGGCCGCGGTCGCCCTGAGCGGAGCCCCCGCCGGTGCGGCACCCGGCTTCCCGCACGAACCGCCGTCCGGCAGCCGCGCCCAGGTCGACCGGCTCTTCGAGGAGGCCGAGCAGGCCACCGAGCGCTTCAACGAGGCCGGAGAGAAGGCCGGCCTGCTGCGCTCCGAGGTCAACCGGGCCCAGGACGCGATCGCCCGAGGCCAGGACCGCATCAACACCATGCGGGGCGTCCTCGGCGCCTTCGCCGGAGCCCAGTACCGCGGCGGCTCCATCGACCCGGCCCTCGGGCTGATGCTGTCCGAGGACCCCGACGACTACCTCGCCCGGGCCGCCGTACTGGACCGGCTGACCGGCCGTCAGGCCCGGCAGCTCGACGCACTCCGCGAGGAGCAGCGCCGGCTCGGCCAGGAACGCCGTGAGGCGTCGCGCAAGCTCGGCGAGCTCGAAGGGCTGCGGGCCGACGTGGCGCGGCACAAGCGGTCCGTCACGGCGAAGCTCGCGGCCGCCCGCCGGCTGCTCGAAGCCATGCCCACCGGGGAGCGGGCCGACTTCGACCGGGCGGCGCGCTCCGGCGGCCGCGCCGACGCGCTGCCGGACCCCTCCTCGGCCGGCCCCTCCTCCGGCCGCGCCGCGACCGCCGTGATGGCGGCCCGGGGCGCGGTCGGCCGCCCGTACGTGTGGGGCTCCACGGGCCCCTCCGGTTTCGACTGCTCCGGCCTGATGGTGTGGTCGTACCGGCAGGCCGGGGTCTCCCTGCCGCGCACCTCGCAGGCCCAGCGGCACGCCGGCCGGCAGGTGCCGCTGTCACAGGCGCAGCCGGGCGACCTGGTGACGTACCGCTCCGACGCCAGCCACGTCGGCATGTACGTGGGCAACGGCCAGGTGGTGCACGCCCCCTACCCCGGGGCCCGGGTGCGCTACGACCCGGTCGGCATGATGCCGGTGTCCTCGGTGACCCGCCCCTGACCGACCCCGGGCGGTCCGAGCGGGCGGACCGTCCGTGCGTACGATCGGCTGGTGTCCCCGGGTCCCCGCGCCGTACGCCTGCCGCCGCTCCTGCCGCTCCTGCTGTGCCTGCTGCTGTGCGTGCTGCCGGTGGCCGGGTGCGGCGGGCGGCCCCCCGCCGCGGGCGCCGAGCGGGACGTCCGGCGGGCCGTGGCCGACTGGTCGCGGGTGCCGCCGGAGCGGCTGGCCGGGATCCCGCTGGAGGACTGGGCGTACGAGGTCCGCTCGGTGCGGCTGGACGGCGTACGGGCCCTGGTGCGGGCGGAGCTGCGCTACCGGCTCGCGGGCTACGACCCGGCCCCGGACGGCTCGGCCCGCGAGGTCGAGCTCGCCGGGGACGGCGGCACCTGGCGGGTGCTGGCCGACCGGCCCGCCCCCGGCGCGCCGCGGCAGTTGTGGGACCAGGGGCCGGTGTCCGTGGTCCGGGGTGCGCACGCCCTGGTCCTGGGCGGCGCCGGGCAGGACGCGGAGACCCTGCGGGGCATCGCCGCCGAGGCCGACCGGGCCGTGCCCGCGGCGAGCGCGGCCTGGCCCCGGCCGTGGGCGGGCCGGGTGGTGGTGCTGGTCCCCGGCTCGCTGGAGCGGATGGCGGAGCTGCTGGGCCGGCCGGCCGACGCGTACCGCGGGCTCGGCGCCGTCACCACCGGGCGGGTGGGCGGGGGACCGGCCCCCGCGGACCGGGTGGTGGTCAACCCGCAGGGGTACGCGGAGCTGAGCGCGGCCGGCCGGCGGATCGTGCTGACCCACGAGGTCACGCACGTCGCCACCCGGGCGGCGACCTCGGCCACGACCCCGCTGTGGCTCTCGGAGGGCTTCGCGGACTGGGCGGCGTACCGGGGCGGCGACACCACCCCCGGGCAGGGCGCTCCGGCGCTGGCCCGGGAGGTGCGGCAGGGGCGGCTGCCGGGGGAGCTCCCGCCGGACGGGGCCTTCGCCTTCGGCGGCGAACCGGAGGCGCTGGCCCGCGCGTACGAGGGCGCCTGGCTGGCGTGCCGCCTGATCGCCGGGCGGTGGGGCGACGCGGCGCTGGTCGCCCTGTACGAGCGGGCGGGGCGCGAGCCGTTGGAGACGGCCCTGCGGGAGGCGCTCGGAACCGATCCGGCGGGACTGCTGACGGCCTGGCGGGAAGCCCTGGCCAGCGAGCTCCGCCGACCCCCGGAGAGGGTCCGGTAGGGTCGCTGGCGATGCACAAGACGCTGATCGTGACCAACGACTTCCCGCCGCGCCCGGGCGGCATCCAGGCTTTCCTGCACAACATGGCGCTGCGGCTGGATCCCGACCGGATCGTCGTCTACGCCTCGACGTGGAAGCACGGCGCGGAAGGCCGCGAGGCCACGGCCGCCTTCGACGCCGAGCAGCCGTTCCAGGTGGTCCGGGACCGGACGACGATGCTGCTGCCGACCCCGCGCGTGACGCGGCGGGCGGTGGGCCTGCTGCGCGAACACGGCTGCGAGTCCGTGTGGTTCGGGGCGGCGGCGCCGCTCGGCCTGATGGGCCCGGCGCTGCGGCGGGCCGGCGCGCGGCGGCTGGTCGCGACCACCCACGGGCACGAGGCGGGCTGGGCCCAGCTCCCGGCGGCGCGACAGCTGCTGCGCCGGATCGGCGAGGGCACGGACACGCTGACGTACCTGGGGGAGTACACACGCTCACGGATCGCCTCGGCGGTGACGGACCGGGCCGCGGCCCGCATGGCGCAACTCCCGCCGGGGGTCGACGAGAAGACCTTCCACCCCGGCTCGGGCGGCGCGGCCGTCCGGGCCCGGCTCGGGCTGTCGGACCGGCCGGTGGTGGTGTGCGTGTCCCGGCTGGTGCCGCGCAAGGGGCAGGACACGCTGATCGAGGCGATGCCGCGGATCCTCGCGGCGGTGCCGGACGCGGTGCTGCTGATCGTGGGGGGCGGGCCGTACGAGGCGGACCTGCGGAAGCTGGCCGTCTCCACCGGCGTCGCGGACTCGGTGGTCTTCACCGGGGCCGTCCCCTGGTCGGAACTCCCGGCCCACTACGGGGCGGGGGACGTCTTCGCGATGCCGTGCCGCACCCGGCGGGGCGGGCTGGACGTGGAGGGACTCGGCATCGTCTACCTGGAGGCCTCGGCGACGGGCCTGCCGGTGGTCGCGGGCGACTCCGGCGGGGCCCCGGACGCGGTGCTGGACGGCGAGACCGGCTGGGTGGTCCGGGGCGGCTCCGCCGAGGACTCGGCCGAGCGGATCACGGCCCTCCTGCTGGATCCGGAGCTGCGGAGCCGGATGGGCGCCGCGGGCCGGGCCTGGGTCGAGGAGAAGTGGCGCTGGGACCTGCTGGCGCAGCGGCTGCGGGAGCTGCTGTAGCCGTTGCGCCGCCGTTGCGCTGCCGCTGGGTCTGGCGGGTCTGGCGGGCGTCGGCCGGGCGGGCGCGTCCGCGGTGCCGCTGCGGGGGCTCCGCCCCCGGACCCCCGCGCCTCAAACGCCGGCGGGGCTGGATTGTCCGGACTGCCGTGTCTCATGTGCCGGCCGGGGCTGGATTTTCCGGGAGCCGTGTCTCATGTGCCGGCCGGGGCTGCGTTTTCCGGACCCCCGCGGCTCACGTGACGGCGGGGCTGGAGTTGCGCGCGGGCCGGGGGTGGTGTTGCGGGCCGGAGACACGGCTGACTGTCTCTCGGATGGGTGGCGGCGCCGCGTCTGGCCGGGCGGCCGCAATCCGCTCATGATGCGGCCATGACACCCAATCTGACGCGCCGTCACGTCCTTGGACTCGGCGCCCTCCAGACCGCCGCCGCGCTCGGCTTCACCCGGATCGGGGCCGCCTCCGCCGCCGCCGTGGAGCCGGCCGCCGTACCGTACGCGCCCGCCATCGTCGTCGGTTCCGGGTACGGCGCCGCCGTCGCCGCCCTGCGCCTGGGGCAGGCGGGCGTGCGTACCGTCGTCCTCGAAATGGGCCGCCTCTGGGACACCCCGGGGCCCGACGGGAAGGTCTTCCCCTCCACCTCCGCGCCGGACCACCGCTCGATGTGGTTCCGCACCCGCACCGAGGCCCCGCTCGCCCAGTTCCTCTGGCTCGACGTGGTCAACCGCGACATCAGCCCCTACCCCGGCGTCCTCGACCGGGTGAACTACGGCGACATGTCCGTCTACGTGGGGCGGGGGGTCGGCGGCGGATCCCTCGTCAACGGCGGGATGGCGCCGACGCCCCGGCGCTCGTACTTCTCGCAGGTGCTGCCCCGGGTCGACGCCGACGAGATGTACGGCACGTACTACCCCCGGGCCCGCGCGATGCTCGGCGTCAACGACATCGACCCCGCCTGGTTCGAGTCCACCGAGTGGTACCGGTTCGCCCGTACCTCCCGGCGGCACGCCCGTAACACCGGCCTGAAGACCGTCTTCGTCCCCAACGTCTACGACTTCGAGCACATGAAGCGCGAGGCGGCCGGAACCGCGCCCCGGTCCGCGCTCGCGGGCGAGGTCATCTACGGCAACAACCACGGGAAGAAGAGCGTCGACAAGACCTACCTCGCCGCCGCGCTGGGCACCGGCAACGTCACCATCGAGACCATGCAGCGCGTGGTCGCCGTACGCCCCGACCCGGCCGGCGGCTACGTCCTGACCGTCCGCACCAGCGACCTCGCCGGACGGGTCACCCAGGTACGGGAACTCGGCTGCCGGCAGCTCTTCCTGGGCGCCGGCAGCCTCGGCACCACCGAGATCCTGCTGCGCGCCCGCGAGACGGGGGCGCTGCCCGGGCTGAGCGCCGAGGTGGGGCGCGGCTGGGGCCCCAACGGCAACGTCATGACCGCCCGAGCCAACCACCTGTGGGACACGGTCGGAGCCCACCAGGCCACCATGCCCGCCCTGGGCATCGACGACTGGGACAACGCCGCCCACCCGGTCTTCGCCGAGATCGCCCCGCTCCCCATGGGCTTCGAGCACTGGATCTCGATGTACCTGGCCATCACCAGGAACCCGGAGCGCGGGCACTTCACCTACGACGCCGCCACCGACTCGGCCCGGCTCAACTGGCGGCGCGAGCAGAACGCGCCCTCGGTCGACGCGGCCAGGAGCCTCTTCGACCGCATCAACCGGCGCAACTTCACCGTGTACCGGCACGACCTCTTCGGCGGGAACAAGGCTTTCGCCGACACCTTCACCTACCACCCGCTGGGCGGCTGCGTCCTCGGCGAGGCCACCGACGACCACGGCCGTGCCAGGGGCCACCAGGGGCTGTACGTCGTCGACAGCTCCCTGATCCCCGGCTCGCTCGGGGTCAACCCCTTCGTGACCGTCACCGCGCTCGCCGAGCGGAACATGGCGCGGATCCTCGCCGAGGACCCGCGCTAGGCCGTCAGCCCCGGTACAGCGCCTCGATCTCGTCCGCGAAGTCCTTCGCCACCACGTTCCGCTTGAGCTTCAGCGACGGCGTGATGTGGCCCGACTCCTCCGTGAACTGGGAGGGCAGAATGCGGAATTTCCGCACCGATTCCGCCTTGGAAACCGCCGCGTTGCCGTCGTCCACGGCCTGCTGGACGGCGGCGAGCAGGTCCGCGTCCTCACGCAGCTCCGCGGCGGTCACGCCGGCCGGCTTGCCGTGCTCGGCGGCCCACCGGCCGAGGAACTCCTCGTCGATGGTGACGAGCGCGGCCACGAACGGCCTCGCGTCGCCGACCACCATGCACTCCGCGACCAGCGCGTGCGCCCGGATCCGGTCCTCGATCACCGCGGGGGCGACGTTCTTGCCGCCCGCCGTGACGATCAGCTCCTTCTTGCGGCCGGTGATCGCGAGGTAGCCGTCCTCGTCGAGGGTGCCGACGTCGCCGGTGTGGAACCAGCCGTCGGTCAGGGCCTCGGCGGTCGCCGTCTCGTTCTTCCAGTAGCCGGTGAAGACGTGCTCGCCGTGCAGCAGCACCTCGCCGTCGTCCGCGATGCGCACCACCGAGCCCGGCAGGGGCTGCCCGACCGTGCCGATCTTCTGCTTGTCCCACGGGTTGAAGGTGGTGGCCGCGCAGGACTCGGTCAGGCCGTAGCCCTCCAGCACGGTGAAGCCGATGCCGCGGAAGAAGTGGCCGAGCCGCTCGCCGAGCGGGGCGCCGCCGGAGATCGCGTACTCGCCGCGCCCGCCGAGGACCGCGTGCAGCTTGCTGTAGACGAGCTTGGAGAAGAGCTTGTGCTTGAGCTTCAGCCCGAAGGACGGCCCGCGCGGGGTGTCCAGCGACCGGCTGTACGCGATGGCCGTCTCGGCGGCCGCGTCGAAGATCTTGCCCTTGCCGTCGGCCTGGGCCTTGGCGCGCGCCGAGTTGTAGACCTTCTCGAAGACGCGCGGCACGCCGAGGATCAGCGTCGGCCGGAAGGACTGCAGCTCGTCGGTCAGGTTCTTGATGTCCGGTACGCAGCCCAGCCGGATCGGCGCCAGCACGGCCGCCACCTCCACCAGGCGTCCGAAGACGTGCGCGGCCGGGAGGAAGAGCAGCACCGAGCACTCGCCGGTCTTGAAGAGCGGGCTCAGCCGCTCCACCGCGTTGCCGCACTCGGCGAAGAAGTTCCGGTGGGACAGCACGCAGCCCTTGGGGCGGCCGGTGGTGCCCGAGGTGTAGACGATGGTGGCCGGGTCGTCGGCGTTCGCGAGACCGCCGCGCTCGTCGGCGTCGGCGTCGGACACCGAGGCCCCCGCGGCCTTCAGCACGTCGAGGTCGCCGCGCTCGATCTCCCAGACCTCGCGCAGCTCCGGGAGCCGGTCGCGCAGCGCGGCCACGGTCTCGCCGTGCCCGGGGCTCTCGACGACCGCCGCGACGGCGCCGGAGTCGCCCAGGATCCACTGGATCTGCTCGGGGGAGCTGGTCTCGTACACGGGGACGGTGACGCCGCCGGCGCTCCAGATCGCGAAGTCGATCAGCACCCACTCGTAGCGGGTGCGGGAGATCAGGGCCACCCGGTCGCCCGGGCGGATGCCGGCCGCCATCAGGCCCTTGGCCGTCGCCCGGACCTCGGCGAGGAACTCGGTCGCGGTCACGTCCTGCCACCGGCCGTCGACCTTGCGGCTCATGACGGCGGTATCGGGATGCTGAGCGGCGTTGCGGCGGATGAGATCCGTCAGGTTCCCGTCCGACGGGACCTCGTACAGGGCCGGAAGACTGAACTCGCGCAAGACTGCTGCTCCTCTGGGCGCCATCGCCACCGTGTGGACCGACCGGACGTTACCCACCGGTAGTGGGTTCCGGATAGAGGGAACCGGCCAGATGTTCCCTGCGTCACATGACGCGCACGTGCCGTCCCGACAGTAGTCGACCCCCTTCGCGACTCGGAAGTAACCGCAGGTCCGGCCCCCTCGGCCGGTTCCCCATACCCGCGCCCCCGGGCGCCCCTAGGGTGGCGGCATGGGTGGCAGGAAAAGCGGTACGCGAGTCCACGTCGTGAGCGACGTCCACGGCAACACCGAGGCGCTCGCGCGGGCGGGGGACGGCGCCGACGCGCTGATCTGCCTCGGTGACCTCGTGCTCTTCCTCGACTACGCCGACCACTCGCGCGGCATCTTCCCCGACCTCTTCGGCGTCGAGAGCGCCGACCGGATCGTCGAACTGCGCACCGCACGCCGCTTCGAGGAGGCCCGGACGTTCGGCCGGGAGCTGTGGGCCGGGCTCGACCGGGAGCGGCTGATCGAGGAGGCGGTGCGCCGCCAGTACGCAGGGATGTTCGCCGCGTTCCCCACCCCCACGTACGCCACCTACGGCAATGTCGACATCCCCGGTCTGTGGCCGGAGTACGCCGACCGCCCCGGCCTCACCGTGCTCGACGGGCAGCGGATGGAGATCGGCGGCCGCGTCTTCGGCTTCGTGGGCGGCGGGCTGCCCTCGCCGATGCGGACCCCGTACGAGGTGGACGTCGAGGAGTACGCCGCCAAGGTCGAGGCCCTGGGCGAGGTGGACGTGCTGTGCTCGCACATCCCGCCCGAGGTGCCGGAGCTCTGCTACGACACCGTCGCGCGGCGCTTCGAGCGGGGCAGCGAGGCCCTGCTGGCCGCCATCCGCCGCACCCGCCCCCGGTACGCCCTCTTCGGGCACGTCCACCAGCCCCTGGCCCGCCGGATGCGGATCGGGAGCACGGAGTGCGTGAACGTCGGCCACTTCGCGGCGACCGGGCGGCCGTGGGCCCTGGAGTGGTGAGCGGGACCCGGGGGCGGCGGGCCGCCCGGCCACTCGCCGTTGCGAGTGGCTGGTAGGGGAGGTGCTGGAGTGGCGGAGCCCGCACGCGCGGTAGCCTTCGAGCGGCGGCCCGAGGCCGCACACTTCCTCGAACTCCCCCAGCTACCGCTGGGAGGTACCCCCGGCCCGGAGGAGCGACCGCGATGGCGGAACACACCAGCTCAAGCATCACGATCGAGGCCGCGCCGGCCGCCGTGATGGCCGTGATCGCCGACTTCGCCCGCTACCCCGAGTGGACCGGCGAGGTGAAGGAGGCCGAGGTTCTGGCCACCGACGCCGAGGGCCGCGCCGAGAAGGTCCGTCTGCTGCTCGACGCCGGCGCGATCAAGGACGACCACACCCTCGCCTACACCTGGAAGGGTGCGGACGAGGTCAGCTGGACCCTGGACAAGTCGCAGATGCTGCGCCAGCTCGACGGGTCCTACCGGCTGGCCCCGGTCGACGGCGGCACGCGCACCGAGGTCACCTACCAGCTGACCGTGGACGTCAAGATCCCGATGCTGGGCATGATCAAGCGGAAGGCAGAGAAGGTCATCATCGACCGCGCGCTGGCGGGCCTGAAGAAGCGCGTCGAGTCCACCTGACCCCCTGCGGGGACGCGCCGCCAGGGGGTACCGCCCCCGGGCCCGGGGCTCCGCGCGCAGCCGGGGTGAAAGCCTGGCCAATCTGCTCAAGGAGGAGCGGCGGTTCGCACCGCCTGCCGATCTGGCCACCGCCGCCAACGTGACAGAGGCGGGGAGATCACCGTCGTCGTCGAGGGCGCCCCGGCGGCCGGACCCGGCGACGTGGACGCCGAGGAACTGGTGCGCAGGGTGCGGGTGCG
>NZ_JBEOXU010000150.1:0-14026 GCF_040296725.1 Streptomyces sp. NPDC002044 | reverse complement strand
CGTCAAGGTCCAGCGGGCCCGAAAAAAAGCCCCGTAGACCACCACCCCCCCCCCCCACACCACCCCCCCCCCCCCCCCCCCCCCCCACCCCCCCAACCCCCCCCCCCACCCCCCCCCCAGCCCCCCCCCGCCCCCCCCCGGGCCGGGGTCGGGGGCGGGCTCCGCGGGAGCCGGTGCGGTCTCCGTGGCCCCGGGCGCGCTCGTTTCCGCTGCCGGCTCCCCGGACGGCGCCGCGCAGCCGGCGGCGGTCAGGGCGGAGGCCGCCGCGAGGGCGAGCAGGCCCGTGGTCCGGCGGGTGCGGCGCTTGCGCATGGAGCTGTCCCCAGGTGATGTGGCGGGTGCGATCAGGGGGAAGCTACCGGCTGGCTCCCGCCCCCACCAGGGGCTTCCCGCCCACTGGGCGCCACCGTAGGGCCCCCGCGTCCGCGCCCGCCCCCGCCCCCGGACCCCGCTCCGGCGTCGGACGGGGCCCGCGCTCTCGCGATCTGACGTCGCATCAGCTAGACCGGTCCCATGACGACAGGAGAGCAGGACCCCCGGCGGCAGGACGCCCGCGCCGACGACTACGCCGCACTGGCGGCCGTCGGCCCCTACGGAGTCCGGCCGGGCCACGCGCTGATCACCATGGTGGAGCCGCACCCGGGCCACGAGTTCGCGTACAACCGCTGGTATGAGGACGACCACTACTACGCCGGGGCCATGGCCATGCCCTGGATGTACGCGGGCCGCCGCTGGGTGGCCACCCGGGAGCTCCAGCAGATGCGTTACCCCGAGAAGTCGGCCGTGGCCCAGCCGGTCACCGCCGGGTGCTACATCTCGACGTACTGGGTCACCGAGGGCCGCTACGACGAGCACATGAAGTGGACCGTCGGCATCAACAAGCGCCTCAACCGGGACGGCCGGGTCTACCAGGACCGGACGCACGTGTTCACGGCCTTCCAGGACCACGCGGCGACCGTCTACCGCGACGGGGCCGCCGGGCCGAGGGACTTCCACGCCCTCGACCACCCGTACGCCGGGCTCGTCGTCCAGGTCGTCGACGCCGACGGCCCCGAGCAGCGGGCGGAACTGCTGGAGTGGCTGCGTACGCGGGCCCTGCCGGAGCGGCTGCACGGCTCGCCCGCCGCGATGGTGACGGTCTTCCGGCCGACACCGCTGCCGGGCGACCGGATGACGTACGTCAAGCAGGTCGAGGGGGTCGACACCCGCCTCACGCTGCTCTGGTTCCTGGAGGAGGACCCCCGGACCTGCTGGGACCGCTTCCAGGGGCTGGACGCGGAGGTCGCGGGGGCGGGGCTGGGGCGGGTGGAACTGGTCGCGCCGTTCGTCCCGACGGTGCCGGGGACCGACCGGTACGTCGACCAGCTCCGCTAGGGGGTGTCGTCGAAGTCGTTCCGTACGCCCGCAGGGCGGACATGGCCGAGCCCCCTCGGCCAGGACGGCGGGCCGGTCGAGAGGGCTCCAGACGGTGGTGCGGGTGGTGCTTGTAGTGCGGGTGGCGCGTGTGGTGCTGGCCGTGCTGAGGGGACGGTGGGGACGGGCGCCGTAACGTTCAGGCGAGGCGCCCGAAGCCGCCCTCGGTGACATCCGTGACGAACGAGGTCCAGGAGCCGGGCGCGAAGGTGAGGGACGGACCGTCCTGCACCTTCGAGTCACGGACCGCGACGGCCTCCGTGACGGGTGACTTGACCTCGACGCAGGCGCCGTTGGCGGAATAGGAGGACTTGGTCCAGTTGTGCGTGGCGCCCTGGCGAATAGCCATGTTTCTCTCCGGTTCAGCGAGTAGTTCCCGTGTCGTGTCGACCACTTTTCCGGCCGACCTGATCGACGCTACCGGCAGCTCCTGAGAGGTGGACGGGCCATTCACCCGACCGAGTGGCATATTCCAGTCAGGACTTCTGTGGCCGGGGAGTGACGGTGTAGCGTACCGGACCCTCTCTTGCCACGTACTCCGTTTCGCACGGGTTTATTCGCCCTTGCCCGCATATTGGCTGATGATGTCGGAGATGAACTCCCTTGTCTGGCCCACGTTGAGGGCCTGGGCGCGCAAGTGCTCGTACATCACGCTGTACTTCTGCACGTCGTTGGCCTTCTCCAGGTACAGGTCGCTCGTCACGCCCTCGATGTAGACCACGGTCGAGTCGGACGCGTCCGGAAACTCCAGGATCGCGTACTGGCCGTTCACGCCGGGGTGCGCGCCCAGCGAGAACGGCATCACCTGCACGGTGACGTGCGGCTGGTCCGACTGCTCTATCAGGAACTCCAGCTGCCGGATCATCAGCTGGGTGTTGCCCACCTGCCGTCGCAGCGCGGCCTCGTCGATGACGGCCCACAGCCGCAGCGGCCCGAGTTCCGGGTTGTTGTTCTCGGTCTCGGAGAGCCGCTTCTGCCGGTGCATCCGGACCTGGACGCGCTTGTCGACGTCGGCGGGGGCGGTCTCCGGCCAGGCACCGCGGACGAGCGCCTGGGCGTACTCGGTGGTCTGGAGCAGCCCCGGGATCACGAGCGGCTCGTACGTGCGCAGGCTGGCGGCGTCCGTCTCCAGGCCGATGTAGACGCTGTACGGGATGTCGCCGAAGGCGTGCCACCAGCCCTGCTGCCGGGAGTCCTTGGCCATCTGCATGAGCGAGTCCACGAGCCGGCGGTCCTCCACCTCGTACACGTCGCAGAGGTCGCGGACGTCACGCTGGCTGATGGAACGGCGGCCGTTCTCCAGCCGGCTGATCTTCGACTGGGAGACGAGCAGGCGCTCGGCGACCTGCTCGGCCGTCATGGCCTTGTCCTCGCGGAGCTTGCGCAACTCCATGCCCAGTCGGCGGCGTCGGACGGTGGGATTGACATTGGACGCCACGTGAACGGCACCTCCGCCTTCTTCTGTTGCTGTCTCTCTGCGTGTCTGATGTTGAGCAGACTGCCACCGAAGCGTGCGCTGCCGCTGGGGAACGGCCGGGAAAACAGACGCGCGGGGTGGCGGGACCGGCGAACCGGCCCCGCCACCCCGCGCGTCGGCGGTTCCCGGACCGGGCCCGTGGGGGCGCCGGTCACGGCGATGGCGTTGCGATGGAACGAGTGGATCAGTGCGCGGCCGCGCGGGCCATGGCACCGGTCCGGCGTGGCTGGAGCGGCAGACTGCTCGCCGTGGCGCGGACCGGCGGTGCCGGTGCGCGGTCACGGCGCGGCTGTGCTGCCACACCGTTCTGGACGTCCATCACGGCATGCGCCACGAGTCCGCCCATGGGGTCGTGCCGGATCAGATCCCGAAGCCGGGATCTGGACGACCGCCCCTCGTTGCCGGGGTACAGGTGCTTGCCGAGTCCGACCGCGTGGGCCAGTGCGGCAAGCGCCGCGGTCCGCGGGTCCGGCGGTACGCCGGTGCGGATCGCACTGTCGAGCCGGGCACGGATCTCCCGGCTGATCGCCGTGTCGGTCGCCTGGTAGCGAGTCGTCGGCAGCACCCCGCACATCTGTCCCGCGACGGCATGGACCATGCCGCAACGCTCCAGGTGAGCGAGGTAAATCTGGCGGAGCCCCAGCCGGGGTCCGCCGATCCAGTGGACGGCCCGAACCGGACTGCCGCGCCTGCGCAACAGTTCCAGTGCGGAGTCCAGAGTCGGATCTCCTGTCGGCCGTGGCATCACCACGGCGATACGATCCCCGTCAGGGGCTATCCGTCCTGCCAGAGCCAGCTCCACTAGCTGTGCCCCGGCCAGGCCGAGGTCGAGCGACTGCGGCTGCGCCGTGGTACCCGTGGCCGGGTCCAAGGCGAGCAGCAGAAGCTCCTCCGGAATTGTTCTGCGGCTCCTGCCCATCCATGCCTCCCCGCGTGGATGAGTGACAGGGTGACGCCTCTCACATTCATCTGTCGAGAGCGCCTGACCGCTTTGCGGGGGAAATCGCAACTATGTCGTTCTCGTCTAGCACGGGGGCGATGCCCCCAGACGGGACACTGTTAGACATTCGGACAGCCGGACGTAGCGGCGATCGAGGAGGAACTGGTGGCGGGCGAGTCCCCCGACAAGTCGGTAGATGCAGGAGCGCCGGGGGCGGCGGAGTCCTCCGCGGAGCGTGATCCGAGGCTGTCGGTGTTCCGGCCGAGGGAGCCCGAGGACGCCTCGGGCGGCGCCGGTGACACCCCCGCGGAGCGCGACCCGCTGCGCGAGGCCGTGGCGGCGTGGGTCGCCACCGCCGAGGCGCCCGCCCGTTCCGACGGGCCGTCGGCGGCGGATTCGGCCGCGGATTCGGCCGCGGCGGATGCGGCGCCGGGTGCCGCGGGTTCCGGTTCCGGATCCGGTCCCGCCTCCCGTCCCGCAGCCGCATCGGGATCCGGTCCCGCCGCGGAAGCCGGGTCCGGAGCCGGCTCCTCCGAGGCCGAGCCTGAGCCCGAGCCCAAGGCCGAGCCCGAGCCCGAGCCCGAGGCCAAGTCCGAGCCTGTGCCCGAGCCCGAGGCCGAGCCCGAGGCCGAGCCCAAGGCCGAGCCTGTGCCCGAGCCCAAGGCCGAGCCCAAGGCCGAGCCCAAGGCCGAGCCCAAGGCCGAGCCCAAGGCCGAGGCTGAGCCCAAGTCCGGGCCCAAGTCCGGGCCCAAGTCCGGAGCCGAGCCCAAGTCCGAGCCCAAGGCCGAGCCCAAGTCCGAGTCCGAGGCTGAGGTCCGGCCTGGGGCTGGGGCCGGGGGTGAATCCGCTGCCGCTGCTGCGGACAGTGAGCGTACTGCTGTGTTCCGTGCGGTGAAGCCGCCTGTTGGTGAGGGTTCCGGTTCTGCTGGTGGGCGGGGCGGTGAGGGGTCGCGTGTCGACTTCTTCCGGCGGCCTCAGCCGGTGGCGGGCCGGGACGGGGCCGAGGGGGGTCCGGGTGCGGCGAAGCCGTCCCCGGCGGAGTCCGGTGGGGAGTCCGAGCGGACCGCGGTGTTCCGTGCGGTGGCCCCGCCCGCGTCGGCCAAGCCCGCTGCCACCACCCCGCCAACGACCTCCGCCACGACCCCCGCCACGACCCCGGCCAGGGATTCCGCTTCGGCCGACGAGTCGACCGGTGGCGCCGGTGACGGCAGTGGTTCCGGGGGTGAATCCCCTGCCGCTGCTGCGGACAGTGAGCGCACTGCCGTGTTCCGTGCGGTGAAGCCGCCTGTTGGTGAGGGTTCCGGTTCTGCTGGTGGGCGGGGCGGTGAGGGGTCGCGTGTCGACTTCTTCCGGCGGCCTCAGCCGGTGGCGGGCCGGGACGGGGCCGAGGGGGGTCCGGGTGCGGCGAAGCCGTCCCCGGCGGAGTCCGGTGGGGAGTCCGAGCGGACCGCGGTGTTCCGTGCGGTGACTCCGCCGGCGTCGGCCAAGCCCGCCGCCACCACCCCGGCCACGACCTCCACCACGACCCCCGCCACGACCCCGTCCAAGGATTCCGCTTCGGCCGACCGTCCGGGCGGCGGCCCGTCCGGAGCCGATTCCGCCGAGGCGGACAGTGAGCGCACCGCCGTGTTCCGTGCGGTCAAGCCCCCGGTCGCGTCGGCCGGGGGCACCGCCGCCGCCGACCGGGCCGCGCCGCCGAAGGCCAGTACCTTCGTACCGCTGCGGACCGATGGGGCTCCGGCCCCGGCCGTGGCCCCGAAGCCGGCCCCCAGGCCCGCGGCCACGCCCGCACCCGCGTACGAGTCGCCCGAGCGGACCACGCAGCAGCCGCTGCCGCCCAAGCCGCCGCTCGACATGCTCGCGGACCTCACCAACAACCCGCCCCCGCCGCCGAGCCCGCTGCGCACGGCGGTGCGGCGGTTCAAGATCTACGCGCCCGTCGTCGTGCTCCTGGCGATCATCGTCTCGGTGGCGCAGCTGGTGCGCCCGCTGCCCGAGCCGACGCTCGTGATGACCGCGAAGTCCTCGTACACCTTCGAGGGCGCCAAGCCCCAGCTGCCCTGGCCGAGCGAGGGGCAGGCGTACATGGCGGCGGCCGGCCTCGGCACGCTCGGCCAGTCCGGCGAGCAGAAGCCGGTGCCGATCGCGAGCGTCACCAAGTCGATGACGGCGTACATCATCCTGCGCGACCACCCCATCGCGAAGGGTGAGAAGGGCGCGGTGATCGATGTCGACAAGACGGCCGAGTCCGAGGGCAAGAAGAACAACTCCACGGACAACGAGTCCACCCTCGACACGGTCAAGGAGGGCGACAAGCTCACCGAGTACGACGCGATCGCCGCCCTCATGATCCCGTCGGCCAACAACATCGCCCGGTTGCTGGCGCGCTGGGACTCCGGTTCCCAGGAGGCGTTCGTCAAGAAGATGAACGACACCGCCAAGGACCTCGGGATGAAGAACACCACGTACACGGACCCCTCGGGCCTGGACGCGACCACGGTCAGCACCGCCGAGGACCAGGTCAAGCTGGGTCTGAAGCTGGTGGAGATCGAGACGCTGCTGGAGATCACCAAGAAGCCCAGCTGGCAGGACCCCTCGGGCAAGGTCTGGCGGAACTGGAACGGCCTGGTGCCGTTCAACGAGTCGCTCGGCATCAAGACCGGTACCACGACCAAGGCCGGCGGCAACCTCCTCTTCGCCGCCTACAAGGACGTCGGCAAGACGAGGCAGCTGATCGTCGGCGCCGTCCTCGGCCAGCACAAGCCGCCGATCATCGACAGCGTGCTCGCCGCGAGCAAGCAGCTCATGACCGCCACCCAGAAGTCCCTGAACGGGGCGCCCGTCGTGAAGAAGGGCGATGTCGTCGGCTATGTGGACGACGGGCTCGGCGGCAGTACGCCGGTCGTCGCCACCGCCGACGTCCAGGCCGTCGGCTGGGGTGCGCTGACCGTCGGCATCGAGCTGGCGCAGGGCGAAGGCGGCAAGATCCCGCAGACCGCGAAGGCCGGCACCGAGATCGGCGTGCTGACGGTCGGCGAGGGGGCGAGCCAGGTGAAGGTGCCGGTCGCGCTGAAGAGCGATCTCGCCGCGCCGGGCATCGGCAGCAAGCTGACGCGCGTCGGCTGACGGCGGCGGCGACCACGCGGACGGCGCCCCGGGCAACCCCGGGGTGCCGGGGCGCGTCCTGGGATCCGGGACGTGCGTACGGGCAGGGGACTGATGTGTGGGGGAGTGGGCAGTGACCACCGCTGAGCAGCAGGGACGGCGGCCGGCCGCCGCTGCGCCGGTGCCCGGCGCCGGTTCGGGGAGGCCCGCACACCCCGCGGCCTCCGCACATCCCGCCGCCGCAGCACACCCCGCCGCCCCGCCGGAGCCCGGCGGCCCGGGCCGGCGCGGTCTCGGCTGGGCACGCCGCCACCCGGTGGCGGTCGCCACCGTCCTCGCCGGAGTGCTGCACGTCCTGTGGTTCTTCAGCTTCGCCAACAGCGGCGGCGACCTCGCCGCGCAGGACGCGTGGGCCGAGTTCGTCGGGCGGCACCCCGACTCGGCGTACAACCTCGCCTGGTACGGCGGGATGCACCCGGTCTCGTACAGCGTGGTCTCGCCGTACCTCATGCACGTGCTCGGCGTGCGCACCACGATGATGATCGCCGGTACGGTCTCGGCCGGGCTGATCGCGCTGATACTGACCCGCTGCCGCGGATCCGTGCGCGAGCCGCTGTGGCCCGCGCTCGCCGGGGTGTACGGGCTGCTCTGCAACGCCCTGTCCGGCCGGGTCACCTTCGGCCTCGGCGCGATGTTCGCGCTCGCCGCGGTCGCCGCCGTGTTCTGCTGGCCCCGCAAGTGGTCGCGGCGCCGCTGGGCGAAGGCCGCCGTGGCGGCCCCGCTGGCGGGGCTGGCCACCGCCTCCAGCCCCGTCGCCGGGCTGTTCCTGGGGGTGGTGGCGGCCGCGCTGTTCCTGACCCGGCGGCGGCCGGGCGCGTACGCGCTGGGGCTGGCTCCGGTGGCCGTGGTCGGGCTGTCGGCGTGGCTGTTCCCGTTCTCCGGGACGCAGCCGATGCGGCTGGGCTCGGCCTGGCTGCCGTTCGTGTTCGCGGTGGCCGTGTGCGTGCTCGTGCCGAGGCGCTGGAAGACGGTGCGCGTCGCGGCGGCCGTGTACGCGGTGGGCACCTTCCTGACCTGGGCGGTCGACTCCCAGGTCGGTTCCAACGTCACCCGCATGATCATGCTGTTCGGCGGCGCGGTGCTGCTCGCGGCCCTCCCGTACTACGCGCCGCGCTCACGGCGCTGGTACGCGGTGCTGCTGGCCTTCGCCGGGCTGACCGCCTGGATCACCACCAACAGCGTCACCGACATCATCCGCACCACCCCGCTGGCCGCCTGGAACCGGGAGCTGGCCCCGCTCGTCGACCAGTTGGAGAAGGCGGGCGCCGCCCGCGGCCGGGTCGAGGTGGTCCCGGCGAGCAGCCACCGCGAGTCCTCCGCGTTCCCCTCGTACGTGAACCTCGCGCGCGGCTGGAACCGGCAGGCCGACCTGGAACGCAACCCGCTCTTCTACGACGACACCCTCACCGACGTGACCTACCGGGAGTGGCTGGACCGCTGGGCCGTGCACTACGTGGTGCTGCCCGCCGACCGGCCCGACGAGGGCGGCAGGGACGAGGCGCGGCTGGTGCGCGCGGGCCTGCCGTACCTCCAGCAGGTGTGGGGCGACGCGAACTGGCAGCTGTTCAAGGTCCAGGCGCCGACCGACCTGGTCTCCGGGCCGGCGGGGGTGGTGCGGGCGGGCGCCGACCAGCTCGTCGTGAACGTCCGGCAGGCGGGGCGGGTGCTGGTGCGCGTCCCGCACTCGCCGTGGCTCGGGCTGGTGGGCGGGGACGGCAAGGCCGTGATGCCGCCGCAGGAGACCTTCGCCTCGAAGGCGCGGGGCGGCGGCGGGACCGGGCTGCCGAAGGAGTACGCGAACACCGCCGGGTGCCTGTTCAAGGCCGCCCCGGACCCGTCGGGCGACGTGTGGACGGAGCTGCTGGCGCCGGGGCCGGGGGAGTACCGGGTGACGGCGAAGTACCAGCTGCCCCGGGGGACGCCCTGTCCGGACGAGCTGGTGCAGAAGGCCCTGGGCCACCCGGCCCCGCCGCGCGGTCCTTGATCCCGGATTCTTTGCCTTCGGCCCGGGTGCGCCGGCCGGTATATGTGCATACGATCCCAGTAGTCCGATTGGGTGCTTCCCGAGGGAGTTGACGACGGGATGAGCAAAGAGCAGACGCAGGACGTCCAGGCCGCCATCACGAAGGCGCAGCCGCAGGTGCCGCGGGCCCAGGGCCACGGCTTCGAGGGCCCGCTGCGGAGCAAGGTCAAGGGCGGAGCGCACACGAAGGCGGCCCTGAAGCGGGCCGGCACTCCGCAGGGTGACCGCATCGGCGAGCGCAGCCGGGGCCTGAGCTGAAGCCGCCCCCGTAGGCGGCCCGCCCCCGAAGGCGGGGCCCGCCCTCAGGCGGAGGCGCACCGGGCATGACGAAGGCCCCCCGTTCGACGGAACGGGGGGCCTCGTCCATGCTCTGACCTGCGAAGCAGGCAGTGCCCTCGGCAGGATTCGAACCTGCGACACCGGCTTTAGGAGAGCCGTGCTCTATCCCCTGAGCTACGAAGGCGGGGCTTGTCGGTCACCTGGCGGAAACCCCGGGAGGTCACCGTCTCGGCGGGCCGAACGCGGTGGTCAGCCGGTGTCCGGCGCGGTGGGTGAGATGTCCGGGTGGACATTTTCTCCCGCACGTGCCGTGTGGCCGACCGACCGCAGACAGCCTAGCGGATCGTGCTCCGCGGATGCGCCCCCATAAGCCCCGGCGCTTTCCCGGAGGCTACGGGAGGCCGCTGACCTGCGCCGGGACGGGCAGGGTGCGTGGCGAGGGCCTGGCGCGCGACGTCCGTACCCGGGTCCCCCTCGGCGTCAGGGCCGGGGCGCGGCGGCGGAGTTCACGGCGTGGGGAGGTGCGTCCGCCGTCATCCGCCGCGCTCCTGTTCCGGAGCGGTTCGGCCGGAGGGCTGGGAGACGGTGCCGCGGGGTGGAACCGGGGGTTCCTCCCGGGGCTCGCGGCGGGGCGGGCGCGGCTGGCCGAGTACGACCGCCAGGAGGATGACGGCCATGCCGGCGATCTGGAGGGCGGACAGCGTCTGGCCCTTGACGAAGTAGCCCAGCAGGGCCGCCACGACCGGGCTGCCCAGTGCGAGGAAGGAGACCGCCACGGCCGGGAGGCGTTCGATGCCCCGGAACCAGATGACGTAGCTGAGGACCGCGCCCAGGGTGACGAGGTAGGCGAAGCCGATGACGTTGGATCCGGTGAGACCGTCGGGAAGGTCTTCCAGCAGCAGCCAGAACGGCAGCAGGGCCAGGCCGCCCGCCGTGAGCTGCCACCCGGTGAAGGTGAGCAGGCCCACGCCCTCCGGCCGGCCCCACCGCTTCGTCAGCGTGATGCCCGAGGCCAGGCACAGCGCGCCGCCGACCGCGGCGAGGACTCCGACGCCGTCGGGCGACGCCGTCCCTCGGAAGACGAGCAGCACCACGCCCCCGGTGCCCAGGGCGCAGGCCAGGGCGTGGACGGGTCGGATCCTCTCGCCGAGGAGGAGCGCGGCCAGGATGACGACGAACACGGGCTGCGCCGACAGGATCATGGCGGCGATGCCGCCCGGCAGCCGGTAGGCGGCGACGAAGAGCAGGAAGTTGAAGGCGCCGATGTTCAGCACGCCCAGGACGGGCGCGCGCCACCACCAGACGCCGACGGGAAGCGTCCGGCCGAGGGCCAGCAGGACCAGGCCGCCGGGCAGGGCCCGCAGGGTGGTCGCCAGGAGTGGCCGGTCCGGCGGCAGCAGCTCGGTCGCCACGAGGTAGGTGCTGCCCCAGATCGCCGGAGCCAGGGCGGTCAGGGGCGCGGTGAGCGCGCTCTGTCCGTTCTTCATTCCGCCTCACATCCCTTGAGGGCGAGCGGAGTTCACGTCGTCGCCGTCCGCCGGCACCAGTGTCGGATCCGGGGCACCGATGAGTCCAACACATGCTTGTCACATGATCGATCTCGTATCACGATGGATCCATGGAGCTCCAGCAGATGCGGTACGTGATCGCCGTGGCCGAGACGAACAGCTTCACGCGGGCCGCCCAGCGCTGTCTCGTGGTCCAGTCCGCCCTCAGCCACCAGATCGCGCGCCTGGAGAAGGAACTCGGCGCGAGGCTCTTCGAACGCACCAGCCGCCGCGTCCGGCTGACCCCGGCGGGCGCCGCCTTCCTGCCCGCCGCCCGGCAGTGCCTGGACGCGGCGGAGCGGGCCGCCGCCGAAGTCGCGGCGGCCGTCGGGGAGGTACGCGGACGCCTCGCGGTCGGGCTGATCCCCACCGTCGCCGCCGTGGACGTTCCCGCCGTCCTCAAGGAGTTCCACCGGCGCCACCCGAAGGCCCGGATCAGCCTCGTCGTGGGAGCCAGCGACGAGCTCGTCGAGCAGGTCAGGCAGGGCGAGATCGAAGTGGCGTTCCTCGGCATCCCGGTCACGGCACGCCCCCGGGGCGTCATGGCCCGGGAGCTGGGCCGGGAGCGGCTGGTCGCCGTGGTCTCCCCCGGTCACCCGCTCGCCGGGGAGACCTCGGTCGACCTCCGGCGGCTGTCCTCGGAGGTCTTCGTGGACCTTCCGGCGAGGACCGCCGGCCGGGCCCAGTCGGATCTGGCCTTCGCCGCCGCGGGCCTCACCCGCGAGATCGCCTTCGAGGTGACGAACGCGGACTACCTGGCCCGTCTGGTCGGCGCGGGCCTCGGCGTGGCCCTGCTCCCGCCCGGGTACGTCGCGGGCCTGGCCGGGATGGTCACCATCGAGGTCACGGACGCACCGGCCCGCGCCGAGTACGTCGTCTGGGGCAGGGAGGGCCTCACCCCGGCGGCCACGGCCTTCCTGGAGCTGCTGGGCGCGGCGGAGGAGTGAGCGCGGCCGTCGGCGGGTGCGCGAGGTGCGCGACGGGGCCGATTCTCAGGCGGGCGGAGCGGTGGCGTCCGGGGTCGCGTCGGGTTTCGTGTGCAGGACCTCGCGGGCCTGTTCCGCGGCGCGGACGATGCCCTCGGAGACGAAGTCGAGGAAGCGGGCGATGTTCTCGAGGCGGCCGGCGGCCGGGGTCTCGGGGCCGAGGACGCCGACACCCAGCTGGGCGACCTCGATGATCCGGGCGTTGGCGCGGGCGCTGGCGATCATCGCCTGGTACCAGACGTCGTCGTCGACGACGTAGCGCTCGCGCCGGCCTTCGGCGCGTTCCCGGCGCACCAGGCCCTGGCCTTCGAGGAACGCGACCGCCTTGGAGACGGACGCCGGGCTGACCTGGAGGCGCTGGACGAGTTCGGACGCGGTGAGGCTGGCCGTGTCGTTGGTGTAGAGACAGGTCAGTACCCGGGCCATCATCTTGGGCGTGCCCGCCTCGATGAAGACGGCGGTGAGCTTCTCCTCGTACGCGAGCACGGCCCCGGCGTCGCGGCCGTGGGCCTGCGGAGGCGGCTGCGTTCCCCGGGACGCCGTCTGCGTACGGCGGTGGGCGCGGCGTTCGGTGGCGCGGTGTGCGGTGTCGGCGCGGTAGGCGGTGGGGCCGCCGTTGCGCAGCACCTCGCGCGTGATCGTCGAGGTGGGGCGGTCCAGGCGCCGGGCGATCTCCGCGTAGGCGAGCCCGTCGGCCACCCCCAGCGCGATCTGCTGGCGTTCCTGCTGGGTGAGTCTGCCTCCCGGCACCGTGATCTCCCTTCGCGTGGCGTGAGGCGTCCAGTGTAGCTTTCACGCGCAGTTCATTGCAACGTCTGAAGATCCGCTGTTGCATTTGAATCCAGAATCATTGCAACAAAATACCGCCTGTGAGCTGGTATTTTGCCGTTGCCGTGGGGCAAGTACATTGAAGGATCATTGAATGCAACGTAGCGTTTGCGATGTCAGAAACAACGAGCAGACAGGTGAGCACCATGCAGAAGTTCGACACCACCGCCCCCGTCACCGCCGTCCTCGACATCCCCGCCGGACGCGTGCGGTTCATCGCCGCCGACCGCGCCGACACCACGGTCGAGGTCCTGCCCGCGGACGCCTCGAAGGGCCGAGACGTCAAGGCCGCCGAGCGGACCACGATCGCGTACGCCGACGGCGTCCTGCGCATCGCGGCGGCCCCGGCCGGCAACCGGATCCTCGGGAACTCCGGATCCGTCGAGGTGACCGTCCAGCTCCCCGCCGGCTCCCACGTCGAGGCGAAGGCCGCCAGCGCCGAACTCCGCGGCGTCGGACGCCTCGGCGACGTCACCGTCGAGAGCGCGCACGGCTCCGTCAAGCTCGACGAGACCGCCGCCGCCCGCCTGACCCTC
This sequence comes from Streptomyces sp. NPDC002044, assembly GCF_040296725.1. Lineage (NCBI taxonomy): Bacteria > Bacillati > Actinomycetota > Actinomycetes > Kitasatosporales > Streptomycetaceae > Streptomyces > Streptomyces sp. NPDC002044. Next base: position 832 of record NZ_JBEOXU010000150.1, on the reverse strand, counting down.
CTCGCCGGCGACGTCACGGTCGGCCGCCTCGGCGGACCCGCCGGGATCAGCACCCAGCAGGGTGACATCCGCATCGCCGAAGCCGTGCACGGCACGGTCGAGCTGCGCACCCAGTCCGGCGGGATCACGATCGCCGCCGCCCGCGGGGTCTGCGCCTCCCTCGACGCCGGCACCGGTCACGGCCGCATCCACAACGCCCTCAAGAACAGCGCCGGCGCCGCCACCCTCGCCGTCCACGCCACCACCGGCCACGGCGACATCACGGCCCGGAGCCTGTGAGGGAGCGCCCGCGACGGCCGGGCCCGCCCCGCCCGGCCCTCCCGGCGGCGCGGGCGCCTGCCGGAAGGGGGTATCGCCTCGCGCCGGGAGGTGGTCGATACCCGCCAAGTCCGCGGTATCGCGAACGATTTGGGTCGGTTCAGGCAAGGGTGATCCTGTCCGGATGCGAGAGGGCCCCGGCCGGCGGGTGAATTCCCGTACGGGCTCCGGCCCGGGCGCCGGGCGCCGGGTCTTCGGATCGCGGTGGTGTTTCCCTTCGGAGCCGCGGCGCGGAAAGGGAAAGACCAGGGGGCGCCAGGGGAAGGCACGAAGCGGAATCACGATTGCTGGTTCCGTCCGGGCGGCGGCAGGAATTTCACCAAACTCTGAACGGCGTTGAGTTGATCTCGGGTGGTGGCTGCGGGGAAACTGGGTGATCTCTCGGTCGTCAGCAGAAACGAGCCATCGTGCGCAAGGTACTCATCGCCAACCGTGGCGAAATCGCTGTCCGCGTTGCCCGGGCCTGCCGGGACGCCGGGATCGCGAGCGTAGCCGTCTACGCCGATCCGGACCG
>NZ_JBEOXU010000149.1:0-14127 GCF_040296725.1 Streptomyces sp. NPDC002044 | reverse complement strand
CTCATGGGCTTCATGTCGAGCGGTCCCGTCGTCGCCCTGGTGGTGGAAGGGGAACGCGTGATCGAGGGTGTCCGCCAGCTGGCCGGACCCACCGCCCCGGCTCCGGCTGCCTCCCGGCTCCGCGGTCCGGCCGGCCCGCCACGCGCGGCGGGACCCGCACACCGGGGTGTGCGGGTCCCGTCCGTACCGCTCGGTTCACTGCGCGGCGGTGTTCTCCCAGCGGTAGAACTCGTGGGCCATGGCGTCCTTCGGGCCGCGCCACGTGTCCGGGTTGTGCGGACTGATGTAGGCGGTGAGCCGGTCGCTGAGGTCCCGGAACTCCGGGTGTTCGGTGACCTGTGCGATGGCCGGGCCGGGCGGCCGCTCGGACTCGATCAGGTGCAGGTACACGTCGCCGAACTGGAACAGGCTGCGGCGCGAGACCCCGACCAGGTGCGGGAGCTCCCCCGCGTCCGAGCCGGAGAACAGCTCGGCGATGTCGGGGGCCGATCCCGGCGCCATGCGGGCGACGATGAGAGCGCGGTGCATCCGGATGGTTGCCTTTCTCTTCAGGGGCGGATCACAGCGGCCGGGTCACCGGCGGCTGACGGCGGGGACACCGGCCTCGCTCGCGCGCTGCTCGATCTTGTCCCGGATGAGTGCCATCTGGAGCTTGGAGTTGCGGTTGATGTTGTCGGTCATCCACGCGTCGTCGACGGGGGCCTCCGGCTTCATCGCGAAGTCCTGGGTCCACTTCATCCGGGTGCCGCCGCCGGGCACCTCGTCGTACTGCCAGTGGATGTCCATGTGCGCGAAGGGGCCGGTCTCGACCCGGCGCGCGCGCACGCTGCGGCCCGCCCGGTCGGCGGTGCGCTCGGAGACCCAGCTCCACACGGTGCCGTTCTCGTCGGGGTGCATGGTGAGGCGGAACCGGGTGGTGTCCCCCTCCTCTTCGAGGATCTCCAGCGCGGCGTACTCGCTGAACAGCTGCGGCCAGTTGGGGAGGTCGTTGGTCACCTCCCACACCAGGTCGAGGGGGGCGTTGACGGTGATCTCGTTCTCGGTGCGTGCCATCTCAGGCTCCTGTCATCAGGCTGTTGTTGACGAGGTCGAGGAACTCGCCGGGGGTCTTGCAGCGGTCGGCGTCGGTGGGCAGGGCCCGTCCGCGCCGGTTCTCCAGCTCGCCGACGATCCCGAGCAGGCCCAGCGAGTCGAGGCCGTAGGAGTCGAAGGCCGAGTCGGGGCGGGTCGCCATCTCGGTGGGGTCGACGGTGATGCCGGCGGTCTTCATCAGGACCGCCAGCTCCTCCATGGTCAGTCGGTCGGACATGGTGGCGTCTCTCTTCCTGTGAGGGGACTGCTGGCCCGCTACGCGGGCGCCGAGGGGCCCTTGCGCACGACGAGCGCGGAGTTGGAACCCATCCGGCCCCGGCTGAGGACGAGCGCGGTGCGCAGCTCCGCGGGGCGGGCGCAGCCGGTCACCACGTCGAGGTCGTGGCACACGTCGAAGACGTTCGGGGTCGGCGGAACCACGCCGTGCTCCAGTGCCAGGACCGCCGCGGCGGTGTCCAGGGCCGGTGCCGCGCAGTACGCCCTGCCCGTACCGGTCTTGGGCGCCGTGACGGGCACCCGGCGGCCGTGTCCGCCGAGGGCGTCGGCGAGGGCCGCCGCCTCGGCCGCGTCCGCCCGAGGTGTCCCCAGGGCGTCGGCGAAGACCACGTCGATCTCCTCGGGGGCGCAGTCGGCGTCCCTGAGCGCGCCGCGGATGGCGTGGGCCAGGCCCTCGCCCCCGTCGTCGGGGCGGCGGGTGCCGGTGAAGGTCGCGGCGTGGCCGGCCAGGACGGCGCGCACGGTGGCTCCGCGCGCGAGTGCCCTCTCCTCGGCCTCGACGACGAACATCGCGCCGCCCTCGGCGGGTACGTAGCCGCAGGCTCCAGCGGTGAAGGGACGGTAGGCGCGCTCGGGGTCGTCCCGGGTGCTCAGCCCCTCGTACTCCAGCTGGCAGACGATGGAGTACGGCGCGAGCGGTGCCTCCGTCGCGCCGGCCAGCATCGCCCGGCTGCCCCGGCGGATGCCGCGGACGGCGTGCGCGAAGGCGTCGAGCCCGCCTGCCTCGTCGCTGGCGACGACCCCGCAGGGGCCCTTGAGGCCGCGGCGGATGGAGATCTGGCCGGTGCTGGCGGCGTAGAACCAGGCGATCGACTGGTACGGGCCGACGAAGCGCGGGCCCTGCTCCCAGAGGTGCTGGAGCTCGCGCTGGCCGAACTCGCCGCCGCCGGAGCCGGCGGCCGTGACGACGCCGATGGAGAACGGTTCGTCCTCGTAGTCGGCCCGGCCGAGCCGGGCGTCCTCCAGGGCGAGGTCGGCCGCGGCGAGCGCGTGGTGGGTGAACCGGTCCGTCTGTACGAGGAACCGGTCCTCGACCATCGCGCCGGGGTCGAAGCCCCGCACCTCGCCCGCGACGCGCAGCGGCAGGTGCTCGCATCCGGGCCGGGTGACCCGGTCCAGGACGCTGATCCCGGACTGGGTGGCCTTCCAGAAGGCGTCGGCGCCGATGCCGTTGGGCGCGACGACCCCGATGCCGGTGATGACCGTACGGCTGCTCACGAGACCTCCTCCTTCGGCCTGCTCATGACGACGGCGGACTGGAACCCGCCGAAGCCGCTGCCGACCGAGAGCACGCTGCGCAGCGTGCGGCTGCGGGCGGTGCGGGGCACGTAGTCGAGATCGCACTCGGGGTCCGGCGTCTCGTAGTTCGCCGTCGGCGGGACCACCTGGTGGGTCATGGCGAGGACGCAGGCGGCGAGTTCGATCGCCCCGATGGCGCCGAGGGAGTGGCCCACCATCGACTTGATGGAGGTCATCGGCGTCTTGTACGCGTGGTCCCCGAGGACCCGCTTGACGGCCGCCGTCTCGTGGCGGTCGTTCTGCTTGGTCCCGGAGCCGTGCGCGTTGACGTAGTCGATGTCGGAGGGGGATATGCGGGCCTGGGCCAGGGCCGTCTCGATCGCGCGGGCCATCTCCAGGCCCTCGGTGGTCAGCCCGGTCATGTGGTGGGCGTTGCCGAAGGTGGAGTAGCCGCCGATCTCGCAGTACACGGTGGCGCCACGGGCGCGGGCGTGTTCCAGCTCCTCCAGGACGAGGACGGCTCCTCCCTCGCCGAGGACGAATCCGTCCCGGTCGGCGTCGAAGGGCCGGGAGGCGTGGGCCGGATCGTCGTTGTTGGGGGAGGTCGCCTTGATGGCGTCGAAACAGGCCACCGTGATGGGCGAGACGGGTGAGTCGGAGGCGCCGGCGATGCAGACGTCCATCCGGCCCTCCTCGATGGAGTGGACGGCGTACCCGATGGCGTCGAGCCCGGAGGTGCAGCCGGTGGAGACGGTCTGCACCGGGCCGCGCGCACCCGTCTGCTCCGCGACGGCGGAGGCGAGGGTGGCGGGCGTGAACGCCCGGTGCAGGAAGGGGCTGGCGAGCTTGTGGTCGACGTCCCACCAGGCGCCGGACTGGCTCACGGCCACGTAGTCGTGCTCCAGGCGGGTGGTTCCGCCGACGGCGGTGCCGAGGGAGACCCCGGTCCGCCAGGCTTCGTCGGTGGTGAGGTCGAGACCGGAGTCCCTGACCGCCTCGCGGGCGGCGACCAGGGCGAACTGGATGTACCGGTCCGCCCGGGCCGCCTCGCCCTCGGTGAGGCCGTGCGCGGCGGGGTCGAAGTCGACCTCGGCGGCTATCCGGGAGCGGAACCCGGCCGGGTCGAAGAGGGTGATGCCGCGGGTCGCCGTACGCCCGTTGGACAGCAGGTCCCAGAAGGCGGTGACGCCGATCCCGCCGGGGGCGACGACGCCGACGCCGGTGACCGCCACCCGGCGGCGCGTCATGAGACCACCCCGGTACGGTCCGGGGGCTGCTCCCAGGCGGTGCTCTCCGGGTGCGGTGCCTCCTCGGTGTCCACGTGGCCGAGCTCCGGACGCGGGGCGAGCGGGCCGAGGTGGAAGACCATCCGGGCCTCGGTGTCGCCGACGTTGCGGAAGCGGTGGCGGACGTTCAGCGGGACGAGGAGCCCCTGGTCGGTGCGGAGCGGGTGGGCCTCGCCGTCGAGGTCCACCTCCAGTTGCCCGGCGACCACGTAGACGAACTCCTCGGAGTACGGGTGGTAGTGCTCGGCGATCGACTCCCCGGGGGCCATCACGGCCAGACCCATGAAGCCGCTGGTGGACCCCACCGAGGTGGGGGTGAGCACCGCCCGGAGATCGCCACCGCGCCTGCGGTTGGGCGGCGTCTCGCTGAGGTCCACGATGCGTGGGCGCTGTCTGGTCATGACGGGTTTCCTCCTGGCGTGTGGGAAGCCTGGACGAGGCTGGGGGTGGGCTGGACCGAGGGAATCAGGACCGCGCGGGTGCCCGGCGGTCGGTGACCAGGTTCATCGTGCGGTGCGCCGCGCCGGCCCGCTCGGCGGGTGCGTCCGTCAGCCGGGCCAGCACCGCCGCCTTGCGGGGGTCCCGGATCCCGTAGGCCGCGTCGGGCTCGGCGCCCTGCGGTCCGCGCACGTCGACCAGGCGGACGACGATGTCGTCGCGCTGGAAGATGCTGCTGCTGCGCACGGGGCTGTCGCTGCCCTGCGCGGCGGCCTCGTCCTGTCGGGCGAGGAACCTGGCGAGGGCCGGGCCGCAGCCGGGCTTCGCCGGGTAGAACAGCGCGTGCCGCCGTACGTCGGCGCTCTCCGGTTCCCCGGCGGCGACGTGGTGGACCGCGGGGAGGGCGGCGCGCATGAAGAACATGCGGGCGGACTCCGGATCGTTGAGGTTGCGGTCCTTCTCCAGGTGCGGGTTGAGCGCCTCTTCCGCCGCCCGGACCCCGGGCTGTTCGGAGACGTGGCGCAGCGCCGCCATGAGGTCGCCCTGGACCTCCACCGTGCGCACGACGCGGTTGCCGTGCATGAACAGCGAGGTCCGGCAGAGCCGGGTGTGGTCGTCGACCCGGGCCTCCGGCGAGGCGTAGCTCGACAGGATGGAGGCGACCTCCTCCTCGCTGCCCGGCTTGACGGTGAAGGTGAGGGCGTGGCGCACGATGCCCGCGCCCAGCCGGGGGACGGGCTGGAGCCGGGCCGAGGCCGGCCGGGCCGCCTGGTCGTAACCGCGTCCCGTCTCGCGCAGGACGGTGAACTTCAGCGGGCGCATGGCGCGGGCGCAGGCGCCCAGCGGCTTCACCTGTTCGGCGTGGTGCTCGCTGTTCACCCAGGCGAGGTACTGCGGGGCGCTCTCCCACTCGCTGGTGATGAGCCACTGCGAGGGGTTCTCGAAGGACTGGCACAGCTGGTCGCTGATGTGGCCCGGGACCGACGCGATGTCGTGGCGGAGCTTCTCGTACGCCTCGAAGAACTGCTGCTGGGTCCCCTCGTGGAGGTCCATCAGGAGGACGACCCGGAGCATGGAGCCGTCGAAGGCTGACTGCGACACCCGTTCGGACAGGGTGGTTGTCATCTACTCACTCCTTCATGAGGGGGTGGAGATCCATCGCGTACGGACCCCTCGTCCGTCACCGGTGGCGGTCTCCCGGGCCGGTGGCCGCCTCGTTCGGGACGGGCGGGCCGGGCGCGTCTCAGGGGGATCCGCTGTCGCTCATCGTCATCCGAGAGGGCACGTACCGCTACATGTCCGGATCAAGCGGGTGACAAGCGGCGAATCAACTGGGCCTGATCTTGGATCGGGGGCATAAAGACTCCACTCCCCCACACAGAAAACAGGAGCCCGCAGCTGATGGAAGACAAAGCCGATGTTCGCGTACCGGTTCTCGTCGTGGGCGGCTCTCTCGTGGGCCTGTCCACCTCGCTGTTCCTGAGTCGCCACGGAGTGCGGCACCTGCTGGTCGAGAAGCACTCCGGCACCTCCGCGCACCCGCGCGGCCGGGGCATCAACGCCCGGACGATGGAGCTGTTCCGTACGGCGGGAGCCGAGAGCGCGATCCGCCGGGCGGCGTCCGTACTGGAGGGCAACCAGGGCATTCTGCAGACCGAGTCGCTGACCGGCGACAACCACAAATGGCTGGTCAAGGCCATCGACCCGTCCGGGGCGCTCCGGCGTTTCAGCCCGACCGGGTGGTGCCTGTGCAGCCAGAACAACATCGAGCCGGTGCTGGCCTCGCAGAGCCGCGCGCAGGGCGCCGACGTGCGGTTCTCCACCGAGCTCATGAACTTCGACCAGGACGCGACGGGGGTGAGCGCCGTCGTGAAGGACCGGGAGACCGGCGAGCACACCACCGTGCGCGCCGACTTCCTGATCGCGGCGGACGGGCCCCGCAGCCCCGTCCGCGAGCAGTTGCGGATCCCCCAGACGGGTAACGGCGAGCTGTTCCACAACGTGAGCGTCACCTTCCGCTCGGAGCGGCTCGCCGAGGCGCTGGGCGACCTGCGGTTCATCGTCTGCTACCTGATGCGGCCCGGAGCCGACGGGGCGCTGCTGCCGGTCGACAACGACAAGCAGTGGGTGTTCCACGCCCCGTGGCACCCCGACCGGGGCGAGACCCTGGAGGACTTCACCGACGAGCGCTGCGTGGCCCAGATCCGCAACGCGATCGGCGTACCGGACCTGGACGTGGAGATCGGCGGCAAGGCGCCGTGGCACGCCGCCGAACGGGTGGCGCAGCGGTACTCGTCCGGACGGGTGTTCCTCGCCGGGGACGCGGCCCACGAGATGTCCCCCACGGGGGCGTTCGGCTCCAACACCGGCATCCAGGACGGGCACAACCTGGCCTGGAAGATCGCGGCGGTGCTGGACGGATCGGCCGGGATCGAGCTGCTCGACACGTACGAGGCCGAGCGGCTGCCGGTGGCCCGGGCCACGAGCGAGCGCGCCTCGGCCCGTTCGGCGGAACACAGCCACCCGGGGTACGCGCCCCCGCCCACCATGGGCGGTGGGCCGGGCAGCGGGGTCCTCACCACGGCGATGGGCTACGCCTACCCGCAGGGCGCGGTCGTCGGGGGCGACCCCGGCCGGCCGATCATCCCGGAGGCACTGCGCCTGACGGGTGACACGGGCACCCGGGCCCCTCACCTGTGGGTGACCCGGGCGGGCGAGCGCGTGTCCACGCTGGACCTGTACGAGCGGTCCTTCGTGCTGCTCAGCGGGGCCGGTACGCCGTGGCGCGAGGCCGCCGAGGCGGTGGGCGGGCAGTTGTCGGTCCGGCTGGACGCGTACGCGTTCGGCGCCGGGCGCGACGCCGATCTGATCCCGGAGGGCGACGCCGACTGGGCCGCGGCCCACGAGCTGACGGCCGAGGGAGCCGTACTCGTACGGCCGGACGGGTTCGTCGCGTGGCGGTCGGAGGGCGCGGTCGCCGATCCCCGGGCGGTACTGCTCGACGTGGTCTCTACGGTGCTGCGCCGGGCGTGACGACCTCGCTCTCCCTTCCGCCGGCCGTGTGCGCGGCCGGCGGAAGGGGTTCAGCGGCAGGCCCAGCAGCCCGCCCAGCAGCCGGTGTTCGCGCGGGAGGGACGGCGGGAGCCGTGTCCGGGGCCCGTCCCCTTCGCCATGGCCGCGTCGCGCTCGCGGCCGGACCGGCGCGCGTAACAGGCGACCACGACCGCGATGGCGGCCAGTTCCTCGGGGGCGGCCGAACCCCTCTCCACCCGGATCAGACTCGCGATCGGGGCCAGTGGGGCCACCGGGGCTATCGGGGCGGTCTCGGCATCCTTCGGCATCGGCACGGCCTCTCGTACGGGGGCTGCCCGTGTGCCCGGTCGATGCGCGAGGGACGGACCTGCTCGGCGCTGACACGGGCGGCGCACGGGTGGCGCGGCGCGCTGACGGGAGGTGTTCCGCGCAAGCGAACCGGCCGGCGGATTCTTGTCGGGTCACCCGGACTCCTGACGCGACCGACGCTACAAGCGCGGGGCGCGTCCGGCACTCCGGCGTGGCGCGCCCCCCGGCCCCCCGGGCGGGGTGCGCGGCGCAACCCGCCGGCCCGGCCGGAGGTCCCGATGTCCCCTTCGGCCCGGGCGTTCGCCGGGGCCGCACTCCAGAAGGCGGGCCCGTCATGAGCGGACACCAGACCCTGCTCTGCCGGGGATGTTCCGGCCATCTGTACGCCGTGTGCACCACGGACCGGGCCGGCGGGAACGTGGCCGGCCAGTGGGAGGTGGACCACGAGACACCGGTGGTCTGCCCGTTGGAGGGGCTGCTGCCCCTGACGGGAACGGCCGCGGCGGTCCACGATCTCCCCGGCGCCGACGAGGTGCTCTGGCCGCCGGAGTGAGCCGGTCGCGGCGGGTTGGGCCGCACGGGTGACGGCCACCGGCACGGGACGGCGGGCGGGCGGCTGGCCGCCGGATGGCAACGGGGCGGCGGCCGGGTGGGCGCCGGGGCCGTGACCGCCCGGCGGCCGCCGGGCGCGGGGTCCCCGCCGCCCGGCACCCCGGGGGACGGCGGGCCCGGCGCGCGTTCAACGGTTGAACTCCCCCTGCCGTCCACGCCCTTCCCGGCGCGATGTCTTGACGCCCTGTGGGCAGGGGAGCACAGTGTCAGCGGCACCGCTTGAGAGCGCTCTCAAGCTGGCGCGCCCACCGCTCCCCCGCCTCTGAACCTCCCCCACCGGCGCCTCACGGCGCCTCAGAGAGGGCATCCATGCGTCTGACATCCGACAGCCGACGACCCACCGCCCGACCGGCCCGCACGGCAGCAGCGGCCGCCGTGGCCGTGATCGCCGCCGCCGCGGCGCTGACCCTGCCGGCCGGCGCCGCGGCCCCGCCCGCCCCCGCGGGCTGGTCCCAGGTGTTCCTGGACGACTTCGACGGAGCAGCGGGCTCCGGCGTGAACACCGCGAACTGGCAGTACACCACCGGCACGAGCTACCCCGGCGGTCCCGGGGGCTTCGGCACCGGGGAGATCGAGACGATGACCGCCGACCCCGCGAACGTCTCCCTCGACGGCGCGGGCAACCTCCGCATCACTCCCAGACGGGACGCGGCCGGCAACTGGACCTCGGGCCGGATAGAGACCCGGCGGGCCGACTTCGAACCCCCGGCGGGCGGCCGGATGCGCACCGAGGCGCGCATCCAGATGCCGAACGTGACGGGCCCGGCGGCGAAGGGCTACTGGCCGGCGTTCTGGATGCTCGGCGCGCCCTACCGCGGGAACTGGTGGAACTGGCCGGGTGTGGGCGAGCTCGACATCCTGGAGAACGTCCAGGGCATCAACCAGGTCTGGGCCACGATGCACTGCGGCACCAGCCCGGGCGGCCCCTGCAACGAGAAGTCCGGCATCGGCGGCCAGACCGTCTGCCCCGGGACCAGCTGCCAGTCCGGATTCCACACGTACGCGGTGGAGTGGGACCGGTCGGCCGCGGTGGAGGAGATGCGCTTCTACGTCGACGGCGTCAACTACCACACCGTACGGGCGAGCCAGGTGGACGCGGCGACCTGGACCAACGCGACCGACCACGGCTACTTCATCATCCTGAACGTGGCGATGGGCGGCGAGTTCCCGGCGGCCTTCGGCGGCGGGCCCGACGCCGGCACCCAGCCGGGCCACCCCATGGTCGTCGACTACGTGACGGTCCTGCGCTCGACCGGCGCCACCATTCCGCCCACCACTCCTCCGACCGTCCCCCCGACCACTCCCCCCACCACGCCACCTCCGGGCCACCGGGACGCGTACGCCACGATCCAGGCGGAATCCCACGACGCCCAGGCCGGCGTGGCGCACGAGACCACCGCCGACGCGGGCGGCGGCCAGGACCTGACGACGATCGGCAACGGTGACTGGGCCGTCTACGAGGGCGTGGACTTCGGTGCCACCCCCGCCAGGCAGTTCCTCGGCCGGGTCGCGAGCGGCGCCGCCGGCGGGATCAGCGGCCTCGTCGAGGTCCGCCTCGGCAGCCGGACCGCCCCGCCGGTCGGCAGCTTCTCGGTGGCGGACACCGGCGGCTGGCAGAGCTGGCGGACCGTACCGGCCAACATCACCGCCGTGACGGGCACCCACGACGTCTACCTGACCTTCACCAGCGGCCAGCCCTCCGACTTCGTCAACGTCAACTGGTTCGGCTTCGGCCACTGACCCGAGCGGGGAGGATCCTGATGAACACCGCACGCGCCACCCACCGGAGCGGCCCGCTCCGACCGCTCCGCCGGCTCCGCCGACTGCTCCGGCTCGGGACGCTGTTCGCCGCCCTGGCCGGTTCCCTCCTCGTCGTCCCGGCCACGGGCCGGGCCGCGGGGCCCGACTACACCCAGGGCGTCACCGGCCAGGGCACGGGGGCGGTCCGGTTCGACTTCGCCCCGGCCGCCCCGGCCGCCCTGGTCGACGTCCACTACCTGCCGGGCGGCGGCCTGGGCCAGCAGAACCTCCGCATGACGAACACCGGCGGCACCTGGCAGCGCACCGTCACCGGCCTCACCCCCGGGGCCGCCCTCCCGTACTGGTTCACGTACGAGAAGGGCGGCACGCTCCTCGACACCCCCCGCTTCACCCACACGGTCGGCGGCACGGGAGACGGGGGCGGTGGCGGTGGCGGGACGGGCGGCTTCCCCATCACCTTCGAGAACAACACCCGTGGCGCGTACGCCGACACGCAGGTCTTCGTCACCGTCCTCGGTCAGGTGACCCCCGGCCAGTGGTCGTACATGAGGCCCGACGGTTCCATGGCCCGTATCAGCCACCTCGACGCCACCGCCCCCGGCCACCTGGTCAAACGCGGCGTCAACTACCCCAACATGTCCTTCACCCTCGCCCGGGTCGGCGGGACCGTGCCGTCGCCGCCCTCGATCCGCGGCGGCCGGATCTACCTCTCCCTCGGCTCCCCCGTGTACCTCCCCGTCTCTCCGGACGACCAGGGCTGGGGAGGCCCCGACCCGCGCAACCCGGACGACCCCAACAACGACGTCCTCTACGACTGGTACGAGTACACCTACGTCCACGGGCAGGTGCCCTTCGGCGGGAACACCACCCAGGTCGACCAGTTCGGCCTCCCGATGACCTCGCGGCTGCGCCAGGTCTCCAGCGGCCACGACACCACCCAGGGCATCACCCTCTCCCGCGCCGAGGTCGTGCGGCGGTACGCGGCCTTCGTCGGCGCCGCTTTCAGGCCGTTGCAGAACTCCCACCGGATCGTGGCACCGCGCTCGTCGGACCTCTTCCAGCCCGGCGGAGAACGGCAGCACCACCTCAGCGCCGCCATCGACCAGACCTGGGCCCGGTACGCCTCCCACCCCTTCACCCTGACCCGCCTCGGCGAGACCTTCTCCGGCCGGGTCACCGGCTCCGACCTCGTCTTCACCAAGAACGGCGCGGGCCCCTTCACCCTGCACAAGCCGACCTCCCCGGACGTGATGGCCTGCTCCGGCGCCATGGCGACGGGCAACGACACCGAGAAGCAGCTCGGCGCCGAGTTCTGCGCCGCCTTCCACCGCGGCGTCGCACTGGACACCGCCGCCTGGTACACGCCGTCGGCGTACTACGGCGGGGCGGCGAAGAACGACTACTCCGCCTTCTTCCACTCCGTGGGCCTCGGCGGGCGGGCGTACGGCTTCCCCTACGACGACGTCAACGACCAGTCCTCCGTGCAGATCCTCGGCAACGCCGACCCTCCGACCGGCCTGACCCTGGGCATCGGCTGGTGACCGGCCGGTACGGCCGGGTCGCCCCGGCCGTACCGGTTACCCTGCTGTCCGGCGAGGCGAGGAGAGCGCCCGTGGACAACAGGAGGAGCATCCGTGCCCGAACACCGTCCCGGGAACCGCCCCACCCTGGAGGCGGTCGCCGCGCGCGCCGGGGTGTCCCGCGCCACCGCCTCCCGCGTCGTCAACGGCGGCGACGGGGTCCGCGCGCGGCTGGCGGACAAGGTGCGCGAGGCCATCCGGGACCTGGGGTACGTGCCCAATCCCGCGGCCCGGACCCTGGTCACCCGGCGCACCGGCGCCGTCGCGGTGATCATCGCGGAGCCGGAGATCCGGATCTTCGCCGACCCCTTCTTCTCCCGCCAGCTGCGCGGCATCAGCAAGGAACTGACGGCCCACGACACGCAGTTGGTGCTGCTGCTCGTGGAGGACCGCGGCGATTACGACCGCATCGACCGCTATCTGGCGGGCGGGCACGTGGACGGTGCGCTCGCGTTCTCCCTGCACACCGACGATCCGCTGCCCGCGATCGCGCGCCGCATCGGAATGCCGACGGTCTACGGCGGCCGACCGGGATGGACGGCCGGTCCCGGGGACCACGGGGACGTGACGTACGTGGACGCGGACAACCGCGGGGGCGCGCGCGACGCCGTGCGCTACCTGCTGGCCCGGGGCCGGAAGCGGATCGCGCACATCGCGGGCCCCCTCGACCAGACGTCGGCGGCCGACCGGCTGAGCGGGTACCGGGACGTCCTGCCGCGGGCCGACCCCGCATTGATCGCCGAGGGCGACTTCACGGCGGCGGGCGGGGCCCGCGCGATGACGCGGCTGCTGGACGGCACCGCGGGAAGCGGCGCGGGGACCGGCCCGATCGACGCGGTGTTCGCCGGGAACGACCTCATGGCGACGGGCGCGCTGCGGGTGTTGCGGGAGCGCGGGCTGAGCGTTCCCGGGGACGTGGCGCTGGTCGGCTTCGACGACGCGGAACTCGTGGCCGAGGGCGCCGACCCGCCGCTGACGACCGTACGCCAGGACGTGGAAGGGATGGGGCGACTGATGGCCGGGCTGCTGCTGGGCATCCTGAACGGCGGCGCGGACGGGCGGCCCGCGCCCGGCCCGGTCATCACGGCGACCTCGCTGGTCGAGCGCTCCTCGACCTGAAGCCGCTTTCCGTCACGGCGCCGCGTGGGGCTTGCGACCGGGGTCCAGCCGGTAGCTGGCACAGTCGCGGTTCTGACACGCACCCGGGCTCCACGTGGGAACGAAGACGCCGAGGCTCTTGTGGCGGTGGACCGCCGACGGCACGGACTGCTTGCAGGTCGGACACACGTAGGAGTCGACCGCACTCTTTGTCTTGACCATCTCTTTACGATAAGCCCGAACCGGCTAGTCGGGAAGTCCTGCTTTGTCCTCCTCGCCCGATCCCGCGGGGGGCGGCCTCCTGATGCTGAGCACCACGGAGCCGGCCAGGACGACGACGATGACCGCGAGGCTGACCGGAGAGGGGATCTCCGGGATGCCCGGGCTGATCATCTTGTGGGACGCCTGGAGGATGAGCTTGACGGCGATGAAGGCGAGGATGACCGCCAGTCCCTTGCTCAGGTACCGGAAGCGGTCCAGGAGCCCCGCGAGCATGAAGTAGAGGGCCCGCAGACCGAGGATGGCGAACGCGTTGCTCGTGTAGACGATGAACGCGTCATCGCTGACCGCGAGGACGGCCGGGACGCTGTCGACGGCGAAGATCAGGTCCGCGGCCTCGATCGCGGCGACCACCGCGAGCAGCGGGGTCGCCATCCGCCTGCCGGCTTCCCTCACGAAGAACTTCGCCCCGTCGTACTCCTCGCTCACCGGCATGATCTTGCGGAGCATCCGTACGGCGAAGCTCCTGCCCGGGTCGAAGCTCTCCTCCTCGTCCTTGAGGAGCTTGTAGGCGCTGTAGAAGAGCACCGCCGCGAACGCGAACAGCACGGCGGTGAACCGGCTGACCACGGCCACGCCGAGGGAGAGGAAGACGCCGCGGAAGACGAGGGCGCCGATGACACCGAAGAACAGCACCCGGTGCTGGTACGCGGCGGGCACCTTGAAGTACGCGAAGATCACGGCGAAGACGAACAGGTTGTCGACCGACAGGCTCTTCTCCAGCAACCAGGCCGTCGTGTATTCCGTGCCCGCGTCCGTCCCCAGGACGAGGAAGACGACCAGGCCGAAGGTGAGCGCGAGGCCCACCCACAGGGCGCTCCAGGCGGCGGCCTCCTTGAAGCCGATGACGTGCGCGGTGCGGTGGGCCAGCAGGTCCACCGCCAGCGACACCACCACCGTCGCGGCGAACGCCCCCCACAGCCAGAGCGGGACCTCGAGCACGCCGAACACCCTCACCACGGCCCGCGCGTCGGGTACGCGGACCTCTCTACCGCAGTGTGCGTCATCACGCTCCCCCGGGCACGCGGAGTGGCGCCTCCCCGGGGGGACCGGGGCCGGTGACGCGCGCGCCGACGGCAACCAGCACGGACACCACCACCTATCCGATCGCGCCGCTCACGTCC